>CAOSZT010000009.1 GCA_948528155.1 uncultured Clostridia bacterium
TTAATAAATTAAAACAATTTATATAAAATAAGTTAGAAACCAAATTAATTATAATATGGCTATCTAACTTATTTTTACTAATGTAATATCTAACTGTTCAACAACATCATTTTATTATCTAATTTTTCCACAATTTTAGCACACTGTATTAAATACTTAGAATTAGCTTTAGAAATCTCCTTTTCTGGTTTATATTTCATTCTATGTTCAATACTAGCCCAAAAATCCATAGCCAAAGTCCTTATTTGAACCTCAACCTTAACATAAATCAAGCTTTGAGCCAAAGCAACTGGAACATTAATAATCATATGATAACTAGAATATCCACTTTTCTTTGGATTATTTATATAATCTTTTTCTTTTAAAATTTTTATTCCTGGTAAGTTTACAATTAAATTTCTAACAGAAAAAACATTTTTCTTTAATGGACAAATAATTCTTAATCCAGCTATATCATTTATATTTTTTATCATTTCCTTATATGTATATTTTAAATTTTTTTCATTCATCTTTTTTGTAATACTTTCAGGTGTCTTTATTCTTGTATTTATATGATCTATTAAATCATAATCATAAAATAATTTTGACTCTTCTTTTAATATTTCTAGTTTATTTTCTATTTCTTTTATTGCAACTTGATATATAAACATTATTTTTTCAAAATGTTTACTGTTAATTTCTATATTTTCCTCTATTTCCAAAAAATTCTCTATCTTCTGTAAATGTGTATTTTTACTCATATTTTTTCTCCTTTAATTTTTCCTATTATATTATATGCTTATTTTATTTTAGTTTTGTTCCCAATCTATATTTTATTTGTGTTTTTTGTGTGAAAAAAAATGAGCGAAAAACATTTCGCTCATTATCCTATGTACTTTTTTAGAAATCAATGTCGTCAATTTCAACATGAAAGCTAAGGTCATTTTTTTTCGGTAACTTGATAGTAGACTTTCTACAGTTACTAAAATCAATAAATGCTGACTTTACTTTCGGTTTTGGAAATTTCAGTGCACTTTTAATATCAAAAGGCACTTTGTCTGGTTCTCTCATTATAAAGCACATATTATCCCTCCTAGAAACTAAAAATACTAAACACTATTACTAAATCATTATAGCAGTTCTTAAGAAAACTATCAATATATTTTTTAGTTTGGGCTTTTGGATACTAATAATACTAGGTACTCTCACAACCCTAATCTTTTGACATCATTAAAAATTAACATACTAAAATATTATCTAGGCATAGCATCAATATTTGCCTTATTAACAGCATCTGGTTTGTCTAAATTTTTTAAATATGGTAATGTACTTCCTTCATCTATTTGCCATATATTATTAAAATTCCAATTTTTAAATAGTTCTTGACTAAACATATTAGATAAATCTACCTTTGTCCCATATGCACTTGATTCAATTCCTGAAATTCCAGATTCCCAAAATACATTTGAAACAGAAGTAGTATTATTACCTGCTCCAATTCCAATCACAGCACCAAGATTAGTTTGACCTATAACCTTTCCTAATGAATATGAATTAGTAATATATCCACTAGCACTTGATCCTCTTTTACCAATTTTTAATTCAGATACACCAACACAACCTCCTATACTATCACTTCCTTCAACATTCCCAATTGAAAAACAATTTTTTATACTTGAAGAAGCCTGACCAGAATAGCTTGAACCTGTACCCAATGTATAATAGTAACCAATTAATCCTCCACAATGTGCTCCAGAAATTTTTATATCCATTACAGAATATGAATTTTGCAAATAGAAATAGCCCTTACCACCATTACCATTACCTGTTGCATTACTTAGTCCAATTAATCCTCCCACATTATCTCCAGTTACTAATATATTTCCTGTTGTATAATTATCAAATATATTAACAATTCTTGTTGTATTATTACCATTAGCGAGAACATTTCCAATTAGTCCTCCTATATAACTTCCTTCTCCTTCAATTGTTACTTTAACTTTATTAGAATTTACTGTCAATTCGCCATTACTTACTACATGTCCTATTAGACCTCCCATATTACCTGTTCCTTGAATTTTATCACCTTTTGCTTCAATTTGTACATTATTAACATTATTTTCACTAACATTAGCGTTAGTATATCCTATTAATCCTCCTACAATATTTTGTCCTGTAATAATAGTATTATTAACAGTATTTGCTTTAATTAACTTTGCTGAACTTCCTATAAGTCCTCCTACATATCCAATTCCTGTTACTGTGGTTTGTACTATATTTCTTTCACATACACTTGATGTATAACCAATTAATCCTCCTGTATAATTCTCTCCTGTAACATTAGCATTAACAGTATTTCCATTAGTAACATTTCCAGCATTACCTATCAATCCACCAGTATATGCTTTACCTGTAACAGTTACATCAACAGTATTATTAGTAGTAACACTTGTTGAAGTTCCAATTAAACCACCTGTATATTGTCCCCCTTCAACTGATACTGCATTAATAATATTTCCAGTAACATTTCCTCCAGATCTACCTATCAAACCACCTATATTTGAGCCTGTTGCAATGATTTGTGAGTTTTTAAGTTCACAATTCGAAATCTCATTTGTACTATATCCAACTAAAGCACCTACATAGTTTTGACCTTTTACAACAAAATTCTCTAATTTTACATTTTTTATTGTTCCTGTAACAAAAGCAAACAATCCTTGATATGACTCTTCACTATCTATATTAAGATTACTAATTATATGACCATCTCCATCTAACTCACCAAAAAATGAATTCAAAACAATTTGTAAATTAGAAGGATCACCTATTGGCTTCCAATCAATACCACTTAAATCTATATCATTAATCAACTTATAACATTCTTTAACATTATATACTGAATCTCTTTTTAAAAGTGGATTATTAGTTATATTTTGCAATTGATCTGCATTTGCTATAGTAAAAGGAGCTTCTTCATTTCCTGATTCTGGTACCATAAGTACCTCTTGTTTAACATCTTTGCCAACCTCTTTTATTATAAATGTTTCTTCTACTCCCAATTTACAAACATAATCAATTGAAATCTCCATTTTTCCATTTGTATATATAATTTCTCCATCAGGCTTTTGTATATATTCAATACCATTATCATGACTATTAAATATTACAGAAACCTTTAATTTTTCATTATCTGCATTATCATAAATAAAATATGAAAAAAACTCTTTCTGTTCTTCAGTCTCTTGCTTTATTTCTGTACCAAATAAATTGTTTAACATTTCAGTATTATTAAACAAATATATTGAAAATAAAATTACTAATATAGCTAATATAAATATTAACAACTTAATTTTATTTAATTTAAAACTTTTCATTTAAAATTTCCTCCTATGTATACCAAAAAAAATAATTAATACCAATTTAACATAATTCAATAAAAAAATCAATACATTAATCTCACTTTTTTAGCATAAAAGATCATTAATCAACATTTTTCCAGTGAAAAATAGCATAGTATCAACAATTAAATCAAAATAAAGAACTTGCCTTTTAAATTAAATTATGTTAAATTATGATTAAATATTTCAAATGAAAAATATACAATGGAGGAATGTAAAATGAGAATTTCAAAATCTACTAAAATTAAAATTATAATATTAGTTTTACTTATATTAACAATACTTTTTTCAATATATATTATTAATAATATACAAATATTGAATAATTTATTTGGTATAAAAATAAAACAAGAAAATGAACAAACATTGCCATTATTTTCATATGTAGTATATGACAATCAAGATAAATCAAAAATAAAAGTATTAATAAAAATAAATAATGAACAAGGAATCGAATATATAGAATACCCAAATGGCGATATTTTAGATACAAATGGAAAAACTACAATAGCAATAGATTATCTAGCTACTGAAAATCAAAATCATACATTTGGAATAAAACTAGTAAATCAAGAAAAAATAAATGAAAACCTTTTTATAGATAACAACACAATACAAGAAACAGTATTAGGTATAAACATAGTTACAAACATGCTTGGATATAAAGCTGCAAAAATAGAAAAAAAAATAACTATGGATAATTATAATGATATATATTATAAATTCGGAACTAGCGAAAATTGGATCAAAAGTGAAGAATTAGCGGTAACAGACTACGATTTAATCCAAAATATGTTATTAGACACAGAAGGAACAACTACCACAATAACTGCAAAAATAGTTAATACTATAACAGGAGATACAGTATTTGTAAATAGTGAAAAATTAGATATAGACACAACACAAGTAAGTGAAAGTATAAATGCTGATAGCTTAATAAAAGCAATTGAAGCAAATAATATAAAAACAGGAAAATATGAAGTAACAGTAGCAGATGAAAAATACAATTTAAAAATATATAATATAGACAATAATATCGATATGAGTATAAACACAAGTATTGGAGTAGAAGCAGATGTAGGTACAGCAAATGGATATGCACAAAATATGATAGTATTAAAAGTAAATGGAGACTTATCTATACAAGAAGGTACAAAATTAACATCATATACAAGTAAAGATGGATATGGAGGCCCAAAAGGAATGCTAATATATTGTACAGGAACTATAATAAATAATGGTGAAATAAGTATGACTGCAAGAGGTGCAAAAGCAGAAGGACAAAATGTATATTTATGGAAAAATGCAACTGGAAATTATGAATATGTTCCTCCTACAGGAGCCACAGGTGGAAATTCTGTTTCAGCAAATAATACTGGAATAACAGGAAATAATGGAACAAATAGATCTACAGGAGGTGGACGGATCTGGAGGAAGTGAATATATGCGTTCTTCAGGTGCTGGTGCAACAGGAACATCATATTCAGGCGGTCCTGGTGGAGGAGGTAATAATTATCATGGTATAACATCAGTGGCAGAAAGTTCAGGTGGTGCTGGAGGTGTTGGCTCGCCTGGTGGATCTTCTGGCAATGGAGCAGGAAATCCATCTAATGGAACAGGAGGATTATTAATAATTTATTCAAATAAAATTAACACTACAAATGGAATGATTACTGCAAATGGATACCAAGGAGGAAATGCACGACTAGCTGGTGGAGGTGGCTCTGGTGGTGGTTCAGTAAATATATTTTATAAAGAAAGTATAAATTATGATACAAATAATATTATGATTACATCAAATGGTGGTGCTGGTGGTACTGCTAACAGATACAAAGGCGGAGCTGGTGGAGTTGGATCAGTATCAGTTGGTAACATAGGCACTGGAACTTATACAAGTATTTATAAAAATTATAATTAACTATCAAAATAAAAAATACCAATGTTATACACACTGGTATTTTTATTTTATATTTTTTAATTACCATAATAACTATCTAACATAATCTGTTTAATTTCTTCAACTAAAGGAAGTCTAGGATTTGCAGTAGTACATTGATCTTCAAAAGCTCTATCAGCAAGCATATCAAGTTTATCCAAAAACTCTTTTTCATCTATTCCTGCATCTTTAAATGAATTAGGCAATCCCAAATTTTCATTCAATTGTTTTATTCTCAGAACTAAACTATTAACACCTTCTTCAACTGAATCAGCCTTTAATCCCAATTTCTTTGCCAATTGACTATACTTTTCGTCAGCAATAAAATATTCATATTTAGGAAAAGAAACAAATTTAGAAGGTTTACTTCCATTATATTTGACTACATAAGGTAATAAAATAGCATTAATTCTTCCATGAGGCATATGGAACTCTGCACCAATTTTATGTGCTATAGAATGACTAATACCTAAAAAAGCATTTGTAAAAGCCATACCTGCAATTGTACTTGCATTATGCATTTTTTCTCTAGCAAGTTTATTAGTACCATCATTATATGCAATCTCTAAATAATTCATAACAATTTCAATGGCCTTTTCAGCTAAACCATCAGTATAATCTGAAGCCATATTAGAAACATAAGCCTCTAAAGCATGTGTTAAAACATCCATTCCAGTATCTGCTGTAACAGATTTTGGTAAACTCATTACTAAATCTGGATCAACAATTGCTACATCTGGAGTTAACTCATAATCTGCCAATGGATATTTTTTATTTTTCTGTTTATCTGATATAACTGCAAAAGATGTAACTTCTGATCCTGTTCCTGATGTTGTTGGAATTGCTACCATTTTTGCTTTTTCACCTAATTTAGGAAACTTATAAGTACGTTTCCTTATATCCATAAATTTAAGTTTTAAACCTTCAATATCTGCATCTGGATGTTCATAAAATAGCCACATACCCTTAGCAGCATCCATTGGGCTTCCTCCACCAATTGCAATAATAACATCTGGCTTAAAATTATTCATTTGTTCAACACCTTTTTTAATTGTCTCAAAAGATGGATCTGGCTCTACATCACTAAAAATCTCTGAATGTACATATTTTTGTCTATTTCTTAAATGGTACAAAATTTTATCTACATAGCCTAATTTTACCATACCTTGATCTGTTACTATAAAAGCCCTTTCTATATCTGGCATTTTTTCTAAATAAGCTATTGAACCTGCTTCAAAATATATTTTCTCTGGAACTTTAAACCATTGCATATTAACTCTCCTTTTCGCAACTCTTTTTATATTTATTAAGTTTACTGATGACACATTGGCTGTTGTTGAATTTCCACCAAAAGATCCACAACCAAGTGTAAGAGAAGGCATATTTGTATTATAAATATCACCTATTGCACCATGTGTTGATGGAGAGTTTACAATTATTCTTCCTGCCTTCATTGTTTTAGAAAATTTTAAGATTGTATCATTATTTTCACTATGAATAACTGCTGAATGACCAAGACCACCAAACTCTAATAATCTCTCAGCTTTATTTATTCCCTCATCTTCATTTTCCACAATATAATAAGTCAATACTGGACTTAATTTTTCTTTAGAAAAAGGATATTCTCTTCCAACTCCCTCTTCATAAACTACTAATACCTTTGTATCTGTAGGTACTTCAAATCCTGCCTCTTTTGCAATAATATATGGAGACTGACCTGGCACATGAGATTTTAACTTATATCCATATTCATCTGTATATTCAAACATTGAATTTTTAAGTTTTTCTTTTTCATCTGGATTTACAAAATAACAACCAGCCTCTTTCATTAAATTTTCAAATTCCTCATATATCTCTCTATCAACTAAAACAGCTTGTTCAGAAGCACAAATCATACCATTATCAAAAGCCTTTGACAACACTAAATCATTAACAGAAGTCTTAAGTTTAGCAGTCTTATCTATATAGCAAGGTACATTACCAGGTCCAACTCCCAAAGCTGGCTTTCCACAAGAATAAGCACTACGTACCATACCAGTTCCACCTGTTGCTAAAATTAAATTAACATCTGGATGATTCATAAGTAACCTTGTAGCCAATATTGATGGCTCTTCTATCCACAAAATACAATTTTCTGGTGCACCAGCAGAAACTGCTGCATCTCTTAAAATCCTTGCAGCCTCACTACTACATTTTTGTGCTGATGGGTGAAAACCAAAAATTATTACATTTCTTGTTTTTGCAGAAATTATAGACTTAAACATAGTAGTAGAAGTTGGATTTGTAACTGGTGTAACACCTGCAATTATTCCTACTGGTTCAGCTATTTCCACATAATCTTCCTCATCATTTTCATTAATAACTCCAACTGTTTTTTCATACTTAATACTATGATAAACATATTCAGTTGCAAACATATTCTTTGTTATTTTATCCTCATAAATACCTCTTCCAGTCTCCTCAACAGCCATTTTAGCCAAATCCATATGATGTTCCAACCCTGCCATTGACATTACTTTAACAATATTATTTACTTGTTCTTGATCCAATTTCATATATTCCTGTGAAGCCTTTTTAGCCTTTTCAACTAAATCATTTATCATCTTCTGTACTTTCTCTTCATCTAAATTTTCTGGCATTCTATTTCCTCCTTTGTATTATTTTATCCTAATTATTATATATTATTAGAAAAAATTGTCAATACATATTTATTTAAGTTTCAGTATTTTTTATATATTTAATTTTCTTTACAATTATATAAAAATTTTTGACATTTTCATTTAAACAAAGAAATCTTATTAGTTCTCAAAATACAAAAACTAAAAAATCATTGAAAATACATATGTATTCTCAATGATTTTTATAGTTCTATTTACAATTATATAGCTTTTTTACAGTCTCTTTTTTATTAAAACTTTTCAGCTCTTGAAATTTTTTTATAAAAAACATAACTAAATACTGCCATTATAGCTATAGCAACTATAGCAATTGGAATATACTGTTCAATACCAGCCTTAGGTAATGAAGAAGAATTAGTTGCTGTATTATCTCTTCTTTTATTAGTTACAGTAGTATTAGTTCCATTACTAGTTGAATTATTTACTGTAGATCCTCCTGTTGTATTATTTGTAGAATTTGTTGGATCTTCTGTTGAACTTGATGGATCTTTTTCTTTACTTAAAGTTACAATAGCATCTTTAACAGTAATATCTCCAGTACCACCGTCAACAACTCTACCACCTGAAGCAATTATATTCTTTAAAGTTATTTTTGTAGAATCCACATTAATTGTACTTTTAACTTTAAAATTTATTGTCAAAACAACCTGTGGTGCAGTAACTTTACTATTTTTAATTAAAGTCAACATTTTAGATGTTGCTGAAAAAGATGGAGCCCACTCATTAGTCATAGATAAATTTGATGTTGATAATACTTCAAACACATTTGTATCATAATCAATAGAAGCAGCTATTGTATCAATACCATTTCCTGCATTAACACTTGTTAAATTAACATTTACTGTAACAGTATCACCTTCTTTTAATTTTGAATTACTAGTAAGTGAAATACCTACTGAATAATTATTGTCTGTTGCTGCATTTACCATTGTAAACATCAAAATTATCACTGTTGCAATAGTTAGTGCAAAATAAGACTTAATTCGTAACGTTTTTTTCATTTTTAACTCCTTTCCTTTATTTTATATATTTTTTTTATTGTATGTTAAAGTTATATTTTTTAATATAGTATTATTAATTGTTGATAAATCTGTTGGTGTTAATCTTTCATTATCATCTAAATCTGCTGCTTTGAAAAATGCACCTTCCAATTTTATATCTTGTAAAACTGCTTGATTTAAAGTAGATAAATCTGTTGGTGTAACTTTTCCATTACCATCTAAATCTCCCATTACAACTGTTGTTAAAGTAAATTCTTCTCCAAATCCTGTAACTTTTATAGTCATATTAGTACCAACTAAATCACCAGCTTGTAATACTTGTCCTTTTTCATTTAGAACAGTAATTGTACCATTACTTTCACAATTATCAATAAGTTTTTCAATTGTTGTTTCTGGTTCAATCTTATCTAAGTATATATCTCCATCCTCATAATTGTCAATATCTTTTTCTCCAACTTTATATTTTTCTGATTTTAAATATAACTTTTCTTGTTTTTCTTCCCAATGTGCATATAATATTATATTTTCCATTTTTGTAACATCTATACTTGTAACTTTTGTTCCAGTGTCATCAGCCTTTGTATACCAACCTTTAAATACAAAATTATCTTTATCTGGTAAATCTACTAATTGGATATTATTATCTTCAACTGTATATTTAACTGGATTTTGTGAATTATCACTATCTTTTATATCTTGATATGTAATTGTATATTGTATTGGTATTTCCTCATACACTGCCTCTAATACTATATCTTCTGTAACACTTCCTAACTTATCTGAATTTTCCCAACCTTTAAAAATAGCTTCATAACCTGGTGTTACATCTGTCTTAGTAGGAGCAGGTCCTTCAAACTCAACTTTACCACCATCTTCTATCTCAACTACTTTTATTACAGTTCCATCATCATTTTTGAATGTTACAGTATGTTTCTTTTCTTTCCATTTTGCTGTTAAAGTAATAGCATCTGTTATTTTAACAATATCTTCTGGTTTTACTTCATTTCCATTAGGATCTAGCCATCCCTCAAACTCATAACTTGGTCTTGTTGGTGTTGGTAATGTTCCATATGGTTGATCATATGTTACATCCTTTTCTTTATCTGCTTCTGGTAATGTTCCATCACCTGGATTAAATGTTACTTTATATTGATTTGCAATCCAATGTGCATATAATGTTTTATTATCTTCTGTTGGCATATATGCAGTAGCATCTACTTTTGTTCCAGCTGTTCTATCTGTATACCAACCATCTAATGTATAACCTGTTCTTGTTGGTGTATCTAAAGTCATACTATTTGCTACATATACTGCTGTTAATTCTGCATCTCCACTTCCAAAAGTAAATGTAGTTCCATTTAAAGTTCCTTCTCCTGATGTTTTATCCCATCTTTCAAATGTTTTTGTTTGTACCTTTGAAATTGGTGTACTTGTTGTTCCATCATTATTATCTAATTTTACTGTATATCCATTTGGTGGCTCTGGATTTTGTATTTCCTGTGTTGTATCAACTAAACCTTGTATTGTTGTATTAGTAGTTTTTCCATCATATTTTCCACCATTTGGATTAATTATTAAATTATACTGTGTTTGATCTTTTGGCTCTTCTTCCCAAATTGCTTTTAATTCTATATTTGTAGTAATAGTAACCTTTGTTGTACTCTCTATTTTATCTCCTGCTGAAGTATACCATCCTTTAAATATATATCCTGTTTTTTCTGTTGTTGGTAAATTTCCATATGTAGAATCATATGTTACCTCTATTGATGTTGGTGTTGGTTCTGTTCCTCCATCTGGATTAAATGTTACCGTATATTTTCTAGCCTCCCATTGTGCTGTTAATTCTACATCTGCAGCAGTATTTAATACTGTTGTAGCATCAACTTCATCTCCATCACCATTAACCCAAGCTGTAAATCTATATCCTGTTTTTACTGGTATTGGTAATTCTCCATATTGATCATTATACGTTACTTCTTTTGATGTTGGAGTTACTGTTCCTCCATTTGGATTAAATGTTAATGTATATTTATTTATTGTCCATTGTGCAGTTACTGTTATATCTGTTGTTGTATTTACTGTTGTTGTACTTTCTATTTGATCTCCAGTATCATTATACCAACCTGTAAATGTATATCCATCTCTTACTGGTACTGGTAAATCTCCATATTTTCCTTCATTTCTTATTGGCTTTGATGTTGGAGTTACTGTACCACCAGCTGGATCAAATGTTAGTGTATATTCAGCTCCTAACCATACAGCTGTTAATGTTGTATCTTCTGTGATATCAACTTTACTTGTTTCAACAATTTTCTTGTTATCTGGAGTATACCATCCATCAAAATCATAACCTGGTCTTGTTGGTATTGGTAAAGTTCCATATGTAGAATCATATATTACATCTTTTTCTGTTGTTGGTGTTGTTCCACCATTTGCATCAAATGTTATTTTATATTGATTTGGTGTCCATTGTGCTATCAATACAACATTTGATGTTGTATTAACTGTTGCTGTACTTTCTACTTTATCTCCAGCTATATTATACCAACCTGTAAATGTATATCCAACTCTTGATGGTGTTGGTAATTCTCCATATTGATCATTATAAATTATCTCCTTTGATGTTGGAGATACTGTTCCTCCATTTGGATTAAATGTTAGAGTATATTTCTTTGGTGTCCATTGTGCTGTTAATGTTATATCTGATGTAAGATTTACTGTTGTATCACTTTCTATTTTATCTCCATCTACATTATACCAACCTGTAAAATCATATCCTTCTTTTACTGGTGTTGGTAATTCTCCATATCTTCCTTCATTTCCAACTTGTTTTGAAGTTGGATTTACTGTTCCTCCATTTGGATCAAATGTTACATTATATTTTGTTCCTGACCATACAGCTGTTAAAGTCATATCATTTGTTATATCAACTTTATTTGTTGCTAAAATTCTTTTATTATCTGGATCATACCATCCTTCAAAATCATAGCCTGGTCTTGTTGGTGTTGGTAATTCTCCATATGTATCATCATATATTACATCTTTTTCTGATATTGGTGTTGTTCCACCATTTGCATCAAATGTTATTTTATATTGATTTGGTGTCCATTGTGCTGTTAATGTTACATCTGAAGCAGTACTTACTACTGTTGTACTTTCTACTTTATCTCCATTTGGATTATTCCATTGTGTAAATGTATATCCATTTCTTACAGGTGTTGGTAATTGTCCATATTGAGCATTATATGTTATCTCTTTTGATGTTGGAGATACTGTTCCTCCATTTGCATGAAATATTACTGTATATTTATTTGAATTCCAATGTGCTGTTAGTGTTATATCTCCAGTAATATTAACTGTTGTAGTACTTTCTATTTTTTCTCCATCTATATTATACCAACCTGTAAATTCATATCCTTCTTTTACTGGTATTGGTAATGGTCCATATGTTCCTTCATTTCTTATTGGTTTTGATGTTGGTGTTACTGTTCCACCATCTGGATCAAATGTTAAAGTATATTCAGCTCCTAACCATACAGCCTTTAATTCTGTATCTGCTACTATGTCTACTATTTTATCAGCAGTAATTCTATTGTTATTTGGATCATACCATCCATCAAAATCATAACCTGGTCTTGTTGGTACTGGTAAAGTTCCATATTGTGCATCATATGTTACAGTCATTGATGTTGTTGGTGTTGTTCCACCATTTGCATTAAATGTTATTGTATAATTATTTGGTGTCCAATGTGCATATAATGTTTTATTAGATAATGGTGTATATGGTGAAGATACTGGAGTTCCTCCTGTTTCAGTTTCAAACCAACCATCAAATCTATACCCTCTTCTTGTTAATGTACCTAAATCTATACTATTTGATGTATACTCTGCTGTTAATGTACCATTTCCATCTGCAAATGTATACACATTTCCAGCTGTATTAAGTTGACCTTTTCCTGTTACTATCCAGCTATCAAAAGATCTTGTTTGCACAACTTGTCTTGCTGCTTCTGATCCATAATTAGGATCTAAAGTAACTATATATCCTTGTGGTGCTACTGGTTTTGTTATAGGAACTTGCTCATCATATGTTCCTGATTTAGTTACATTATCTGTTTTTCCTTCATATGTTCCACCATTTGGATTTATTGTTAATGTATAATCTACTGTATCCCATTGAGCAAATAATATTGTTGGTTTATCTGTTGTATTTTCTGGTGTATATTGTTCACCTACATCTCCAACTTTTGTTCCTCCTGTCATCGCAGTATACCAACCTTTAAATGTTGAACCTGTTTTACTAGCATTTGGTAATATTATACTATTACCTTCATATTGTGCTACTATTGTTTTATCTGTATCATCAAATGTATATTTTATTCCACTTAAACTACTTCCATCACTAAAAGTCCATCCAGTAAACCTTTTAGTTTGTACTTCTCTTAATGAATCTACAATTCCGCCATTAGCCATAAAGTTGACTGTATATCCATCTGGTGCTCTTGTTGGATCAGGAATTGTCATTTCTGTTCCAAAATCTTCAGTAAATGTTTGTTGTATTGATGACTGTGATGAAGAATCTTTTCCCCAAACTCCTCCATTTGGATCTACTGTTAAAGACGATTGTTTAGCTTCCCATATTGCATACAAATCTAAATTTGCATCTGTTGAATAAGTAGCTCCTGGCTGATATGCAGTTCCATTTCCATTTGCATCAGTATTCCATTCTTTAAAATTATAACCTGTTCTTGTTGGAGCTGCTTCTATTACATAATCTGTACCTTGAAATTTTTGCCCTGCTTGTGGCATACCTGATACTGTATCTGTTGTATTTGCATTATATGTAATATCATATGAATCTGATTGTGCTGGTAATGTCAAATCAATAGAATATCCTGACCAATCTGCCTTTGCATCTGTATAATCTCCATTAGCAGTTTTATTACTTACAGACATTCCTTTAAATTTTAAAGTTGTCTCTTTTAAAACATCTGCTTCAGTTTCTCCACTTTCTAAAACTATATTATCATTTACTGTCAAATTTATAGTAAAAGCTCTAAATTTATTACTTTCTACTTGATTATTCTTATCACTTACAGTAAAAGCCTGTTCCATTTTCCCATCTGAATCCACATCTTCCTGTTTCCAAGAATCAGATAGCACTTTCCATTCGTTAGTATCTGTTTTATAAAAATTAATAATATCTGTTTCACTAAGCTGTTTAAATACCTTCTTATCATAATCTAAGTATAAAGATAGCCCAACAATACTATCACCTTCAATTTCAACAGTTACTGGTACTGTTTTACCTTTCTCTAATTTAGGCACAGGTGATGACATTGTAACTGTTGCTCTAACATATTGATCATTATATATCCCATCGGTCTCTTCTTCAGTTGTAAATGAATTACTACCATTTGCTGCAAAACTTTTTAATGGAATTACTATTGGCATTAATATTTGCATTAATAAACTAAATATTAATAATATAGCAACTAGTTTAAAATCAGTCTTTTTATTTTCTGAATCCATATTTTCCTCCTCCTTAAATTCTTTTTATTTACTTGTTATTTTTAATATAACATCTTTATATTTTGTATTCAATGTATTGTTTTTACTATTATTCCTTATTTTACAAATCAATATCGAATTTCACTTACGGAAAACTAATTTTATAATATTTATCACTTAAATATTATATTTATATTGCATTTTTGTAACATTGAATAAATGTAATATTTAAATGATAATTTATTGGCTAATACCTAAGTATATTTTCAACTTAGGTATTAGCAATTTAGTTATTGAATTTTTAATACCATTTTATTCAATGTAGATAAATCTGTTGGGGTTATATTTTCATTCTCATCTAAATCTCCAGCTATCTTGTATTCATTTTCTAATGTTACCATTTCCAATATTGTTTGATTTAATGTAGATAAATCTGTTGGAGTTACTTTTCCATCTCCACTTAAATCTCCCATTACTGCTATCTTAAGTACAATTTTATCTTCATCTTTTGTTATCTCTATTGTCATTCCTGTTCCTATTAATTGATTATCTTCTAACTCTGTTCCATCAGCTTTTATTATCCTTATTGTTCCATTTGTTTCTAAATTATTTATATATTCTTCTTTTGTTGTTTCTTTTTCTACTCTTGAAATATATTCATCACCTTTTTCATAATTTTTTATATCATTGTTTCCAATTTTATATTTTTCTGATGATAAATATAATTCTGATTCTGTTGTTTCTTCTGGTTTCTCTGAAGGAACATCTGGCTCTACTGGTTGTAATGGTGGATCTTTCTCCTCTTCTTTTTCTAAACCTAATGTAATTTTTTCAGTAATGCCATATCCTTCTTCATCAAGACTATCATCATAATTTGTATCTGTTAAATATATATTATTAAAATAAATATCTGTCATACTTTCTTTAACATTAACTACTTTAAAATGTATAGTCATTAATAATGTATTTGATGCTACATATTCACTATCATTTGCAGACACACTTACTTCTATTCCTTGTTCATTTTCTGTTCCTTCAGTTACTTCCCAATTCTCTATTGTTTTAACCGATTTTTCTACCTCTTCCATTTGTAGTATTTCTTTATCATATTTTAATTGATTATAATATGATAATATACTTCCTTCTCCTACATATACTTCTATATCAAATTCCTCACCTATTTTCAATTTCTTCTCTGGATATTTTATATTGATTGTTCCTAATTTAGTATTTATAGACGTATTACTTGTAGCAAAACTTATTGTTTGTAATATTGGAATTAGTAAAATTTGAATTGTTACAATTACAACTAATATCTTTTGTACAAATGTGCTTTTAGAATTTTCCTTCATGAAAACTTCCTCCTATTTTATTTTACTAATAATCAAGTATACCCTACTTGATTATTAGTAATTTTCCTTTATCTATTTAACCAGGTATATTTTTGTTTTAATTTTGAAATATCTTTATTAAATACATCTTTAAATACTGTATAATCTGAAGTATTTATACGTCCATTCATATCTATGTCTAGTGCTATTTCAAATGCTTCTCCATGATTTTTTATTTCCTCATGTTTTACCCCTAAATTACCTGATAATAAGTTACGATCTGCATCTACCCATCTACCATCTGCACTGTTTAATATATTACCTCCAGTTAAATCTCCTGGTACTACTGTCTCTAGTTTTACACTCTGAGTTCCTTTTATAAACTCTACTGTCATTCCTGTTCCTATAAGTTCCTTTTCTGTTACATCTACATCTTCAACTACTCCATCACCATTTGCTTTCTTTTTAGTTACCTTTATTATTTCTGCATTTGTATTAAGATTATTTTTCAAATCATCTACAAATGTTCCTCCTTTTGTTTCTTTATCAACAGCAGCATTTCCTAATTGGTAAATCCTTGGTAAAATTCCAGCTATAAATCTATCTCCTTCATTATATTCAAAAGTCTTATCAGTATCATAAACTACTTGGTGTATAACTCCTTTAGGTATTACTGTTGCATTCAATATCTTATAATTTTCAGATCTAATATATAACTTCTCTTCCCAAACAGCATACAAAGTAGTATTTTCATTTTCAGTAAAGGTTGCACCTGGTTGATATTCTGGCTCTGTTGCATTTGGATCTTTTGACCAACCTATAAATACATATTCATCTCTCTTAGGTACTGTACTATCCAAAATTAAATCTTGATTTGCAATTTTCTCTTGAGGCTCTGGAAGATCAGTAAGAGTTGTATCCTCACAATTTGCATCATATGTAACTTGACGAAGTGCCAAAACATTTTCTACTTTCAAATTAATTTCTCCATCTGCATGACCTGTAATTGAAGCAGCTGGTGTTGTCTCTCTAAGAACAGCTGTATCTACTGCATATAATCCTGATGGTTTTCCAGTCTCTGGGTCTTCTAAAGCTTTAAATGTAACTTCTAAATTAATAACTCCATTTAGTAATTCATATCCACTAGCAGCCTTTGTCTCTTCAATAGTATAATTATAAGGTCCTAAATCTTTATTTACAGTAATAGGTACATTTATATCTTTTATTTGAAGATTTCCATTTTCGTCTGTTGAAGCAGTAACCTTTTGACCATTTTCTAAAGTAACTACAAATGTAGCATGTCCTGTTATTGGCTCTTGTGTTTCTCCATCTACTTTTAAGATATTTAAAGTATATTTCCCTCTTTCTGCATTATTTACCAAAGTACCCTCTTCATTTTCAATATTAAATGAAATTATATTATCCTTTTGTGTAGCTACGATAGTTTCTTCACCTATAACCTTCACATCTTGTATTATTACCTTTCCTTTACTATCTTTAGCAAATTTTATTGTTATATCTATTGGCTCTGTACTTGCAATATATCCTTCTGGTGCTCTAATCTCCAATAATTTATAACTTCTTTCAACTGTCTGTTTTTGAGTTCCATCTTCATTTACAAAATCACTATCTTTTGGCATATCCATATATGGAAGTTGTAATTTACCATACTCTTCATCTGTTTCTATATATTGTGTATCATTAAACTTAAATACTGCTATATTGTCTATAATTGCATTTCCTGTCTCACTATCAACTTTTGTAATATCAAATGCAAATTCATTATCCTTTAAACCTGCAACTTTTCTCTTGTTCTTAATATTTATAGCAATTAACTGTTCATCTGTTTTCAAAACATCAATATAATCTTTAGATAAATTCTCAATCGGTTGTACAATTTTCATTGTTCCCATTGCATCTGTTTCAAATGTTACATTTATGAAATAGCCTTCTTCACCTGCCTCATATCCTTCTGGAGCTTGTGCTTCATAAATTTTCATCTTATATTTACCATCTTTTTCTGGCATTTTAGTTGCTATCAATTTTGCTTTTCCATCACTATCTGTCTTAATTGATCCTAATACCTTTTCAACAAGATTTTTATGTGTTACATATAATGGATTTCCATCATTATCATAAACTATATTTCCATTTTCATCACGTTGTTCTTCTATTATCTCTTGTGTTTCAAATATACTTACATTAAATATTGCATCATCACTTGTAATTCTCTTATTATTAGCAGCATCAATTTTGTTTATTATTAAATCATATCTTCCAGTTTCTAGTTCATCTTTTGGATCTACATATGCAATACTTTCATCATTATCTAAAGAATAAGCATCATTATTTGTTATAATTGACATATATCCAGTTGATTTATCTCTTAAGAATTCTAGTTCATATTCATTACTGTCTAATTTATAACCTTCTGGAGCTTCTAATTCTCTATATCTTACATTTATTCTTCCATATCCTGTAAATACTTGGCTTTCTATAACTCCATCATCATTTGTAACTGCTTCCCATATCTTTTGTGTACCATATTCCTCATTAACTATTATCTGATATTTTGCACCTGGTATTAAATAGTCATATTCTCCATTTTCAATACTATGTTTTCTTAAAGCTACTTTATAACCAGCATTATTAGGTTTCTTAATATTTTTTACTTTTATGCTTAATTCTTTTGTACCTTTTCCATCTTCTGTAATCTCTGTAACATCTTCATTACTTAGAATTTCTGTATATTTTATATTTCCACTTGTATTATATTGTACTAATATTACAATATCATCTATTGCCTCAAATCCCTCTGCTGGTGTCTCTTTAAGTGTATAAATAACTGTTTTTCCTGCATATGGACTACCAATTCCAGTAATTGTTTTACCTTCTTCATCTGTTGATTTTGTTTCTTTATTCAAATCAGTAGTTATAATTTGTTTAGATTCTTGTATTTCAGATGTAATTGTAAATTTAGCTCCTTCAATAGGTTTTTCCACTTTTACAATTTCTTTATTTTCTGTACCTGAATCTTTTACTTCATTAACCTCATAATATTTATCAATATTTAAAGTTACTGCAGATTTATTTTTTAATATAATGATAATCTCTCTATTTGTATTATCAACTTTAACATCAAATCCATCATCTTCTATTTTTGTAATATCTATAATAGCCTCTAAATTCTCTGTACCAGCTTGATAATCCACATTAACTTTTACAGTTCCTGAAGTTTTAGCACTAAGCTCATATCCATTTGCTGGCTGTTTCTGATCTACATCTATAATTATCTCACCAGCTTCAGTTAAACTATCTAAAATACTTACACCCTTTTCTACTACATATTGACCTTTTGTTATATCTTGTGTAACTGCATTTTCTACCTTCTTAATCTCTGTTCCATCACTTTTTGAAACTGCTATATCAAATATTGCACCATTAATCCTTTTATTTGTTGTACTATCTTCAGTAGCTACTTTAACCACATATTCTGGATTTACTAAACCATTACCTACTATAACAATCATTCCATTTTTATTTTCACTATTTACTAATGTTTCTGTTCTATATGAATTATCTGTTAACTCTTGTAATTGTCCATACATATCAAATTTTGCAGTAACTTTTATTTCCTCAATTGGATCATATCCTGTTGGTTGTTGAGTTTCTTTAATAGTATATTCAATTGTTGTATTTTGTGGTGTTACCCCTAAATCAAAATGTAATTTTCCATCTGCACCTGTAATATCATTTACACCATTTTGTGTTACAACTTTTGGAACTCCAATATTATTTCCACGAGCATCTTTTTCCTGTGCAGTTATCTCAAATACAGCATTTGCTAAAACCTCACCAGTATTAATATCATTTTTCAATAAATCTAACTCTAGTTTTGTTTCATTTTTAAATGTTACTGTTACTGTTCCTTTACTTTCATCAACTTCCACTGTTGCTTTTGTAGGATTACTATTACTATTTAAAACTAAACTATATACTCCTGTTCCTTTTTCTAAAACTATTGTTGTATCATTTGTATTATCAGCTCTATAGCCTGTTCCAACACCATTTTCTGCTATTCTTATAGTAATTGTTCCTGAACCATCTATTTTATATTTTCCTGTTTCTCCTAGCTCATTTGTTAAAGGTAACTCTTGACTTACACCATTTATTGAAACATCATATTTTGTACCTTCTATTCCAAGATCAGGAAACTCAGTATCTTTATCTTTTATTATTAAATCATATCTGTTATCATTTTTTACATCTAATTTAATATGTACTGGTAATCCATTTAATTTTTCTATATCAGTACCTTTACTATATACTTTTACTCCTACATTACTTTTATTTTCAATTATATTATATCCATATATACTTCCATCTCTATTATAAATAACATCTACTACAACATCTTGTATTTTTCTATAAGTATCTGGTATCGTTATTTCAGATATAGTATATGTTACTACTCTTCTATCTGTATTTGCCTTTTGTACATTATCTACTATATTAGCTACAGTTCCTTCTCCATCAATACCAGTCTGTGTTATATATGTTCTATTCTTTTCAATAACCTTAAATGTAACATCATTTATTCCTTCTTCTGTATTTTCATCTGTATTTACTATTCCAATATTTACATATTTAGGCTCATTTGTAATATCTAAATTCAAATATTTTTTGCCATTAAATATTTGTGGTTTTATATTAAATCTAGCTTCACCTGATTTTACAAAATAGCTTTCTATATTACCAGTTTCATTATACTTAACAACAAATACCATATCTAAATTAGTATTACTTTGATAATTATTTATAATATTAGTTTGTTTTAATGTATATTCTACCTCTTCATTTGGATATATTTGACCTATTGTTGTTGTAAATTTACCATTTTCATCTGTAACAATACCACCAGATTGAGAATCACCTTTATTATTTTTTAATGTAAAAGTACCACCTTCTAGTTTTAAACTATTATAAAATGCATCTGTTAATTCTCCATTTATTTGTAATGTTGGCATATTTTTAACAATTACCTCTAAGTCAGTTTTATTAATGTCATTCTTTCCTGTTGCTACACCTGCTTTTCTATATTCCTCAAAATATTGTGTATAATTAGGATCTACATATGCTCTTTCAACTGTTCCATCAGTATTAAATTCAACATACATTTTTATATTTTTTAATGGAATATATCCATCAATTGTTGATACTTCAGATAATATATATTCTACTGTTTCTCCTGCATGTACTCTACCAACTGTTGTTGTTTGCCATGAATCAACTACTACAGTTTCACTTTTACTTGATTTTATCTCAAATTGTACTTTTAAATTCTCATTAGAATTATACATATCCTTTTTATGAATTTTTAAATTAAACCTTCTATCCAGCATAATTGTAATATTTACTGTAGTATCTTCCCAAGTTGTTTCTGCATTAGCTGCATCTCCAAAAGTATTTTGACTTAATACTTTTGCACTTGCAATTCTACCAGTATCATCATATGCAACATCTATTTTTATTTCCCCTGGTAAGAAATATCCATTATATTCTTCACTATTAAACTCTGTATCAATTATATAAGTATTTTGTGTACCAGCTTCATTTGCTCCCCAATATGTCCAACCAGCTTGACCGTTACCTGAAGTTGTTTCATAGCCTTCATCATGTCTCATATATCTATATCTTATTTTTCCATTATTAAATGGGTAAAGTTCTATATTACCTAATGGTGTACCTGATACTTTATCAACAATAGTTGCTGCCATCTTTGTTGTTGGTACATATTTTACTTTTATCTGTAACTTATATCCATCTTCCCAATGCAATTCTATAAATCCTTTTGTAATATTATTACTAGAATGCTCTGACAATACTTTTGCATCTTTTATTGTTCCATCTACATTATAAAATACTTGTATTATTCCTATCAAAGATTGATTATAATCTTCATAATCTCTAGGTCTATATCTTTGATAATATTGATTAGATGCATTTGGCTCCGCTTCTTCATATAAATAGAATATTCTACTATCATAACCATCACTTGCTTCTGCTTTTGCTGTTCTTTGATACTCATGACTACCTATTATTTCATATTTTGCACCTGAAACATGAATTGTTGAAGCATTACCTGGATCTATATACATATCTGAATCACCTATATAACCTAATTGTATTCTGTCATCATTACTCTCAAAATGTTCACGATACCTAGATGTACTCATTTTTATTCTTGAATCTAATACATCACCTGTATACATATCTGTTGCCTCTAATTTTGTATATAACATAGGATAAAATCTTAAACTTATAGAAATTACTGAATTGCCTTCTACTGAAACACTTACATAATGTCCATCTGCCTTCCAACCAGTATGAGCATCTTTACCTGTAATCAAACTTGCACTTGTTATATGACCTTCATCATCAAAATTTACACTAATCAATATTGCAAAATCTTGTGAACTACCAGTATTATTATTATAATATTGATATGGCTCTGGCACATTTTGTAATGCTACTCTTAATACTCTATTTCCAGCACCACCAGCATATTTACCCATTGATAAATAATCAAGACCATCTGCTTGATCAACCTGTCCATCAAAATCTCTATCTGCACCAGTATATAAAAATCTATACTTTTCAGCTAACTCTTCTCTATCTTCTATTTGTGAAGGAGTAAGTCCTGAAAGATCTCCCTTATTTGCTTCTTTATTTATAACACCAAAATCATATGTTCCATCACTTACATGATTTTCTCCTGTTGTTAAATATGCATTAGCTTGTACTTTATTTATTGGAGCTTGTGTATATATATCTGTTGCAGACAAACTAATACCAAACTCATCAACATATTCACTTATAATATCTAAATATATTTCATGATCATCTATAACAACATTTACAATCTTTGCAAAACTATTAGCACTATTTCCCTCACTATCTGCAACAATTTTCCAAGATTTATCTATCATTTTACCATCATTATCAAAAGAAACCTCTACAAGTATATTAAAATCTAGCCATTTAAAACCTATAGGTTTTTTTATTTCTGAAATTGTATATCTAATAGTTTTGTTAGATAAAGCTTTATCCATACCAATTATTGTTTGACCATTACCATCTGTAGCACCTGTTTTATCTACTTCTAAATTAGTATTAGAAGATATTTCTGTTGCTGATATTTTATATGTAAATCCAGTTGAAATATTTCCAGTTTTTCTAATAAAATATTGTGTTGTAGTAGTACTACCTGATGATCCTGATGTAACTTCTTTTATCTCACATATTTGACCATTTTGAACAAATGTTAATTTATCATATAGATCTCCAGCTTGATAAACAGTTCCATCATCAGCAACTAAAGGATAATCTGCATCTGTCAATTCTTTATATTCTAACCATACTTTACTATTAATAACAAAATCTAATAATTGAATACTCTCTATATCTACATTTATTGTAAAATTATCAAATGTTGTAACTATATTTGTTACTTTAGAAATTGATGTATTTTTACCTTTTGTTAAAATACAATCTCTTATAGTTCCATCTGCTTCAAATATTACTTTTATCTCTATATCTTGTTCAATAGATTGATATTGTAATGATGGTCTTTCTTCATGTATAGTATAAGTAACCTCTCTACCACCTGTATTTCCATCTACTCTTATTATAATATTACCATTACCATCTGTTTCTTTTTCTTCATCTTTAGCAATACTATTCCCAACATCTGATGTTACTTTATATTTAGTTCCAGCTAATAATTTAGTATTATCCCATTTGTCTTTATTAGTAATATTTATTCTAAACTTAGGATTACTTGTAACAGTCAAATTAATTGTAAACTTATCTGTATCTTCAACAGGTGGATCAATTCCTAAAACTGTTGCATAATCATCACCATGGTCTTGAAGTATTCTAACTGAACTTGGGATTACAAATCCATCACTATCAAATGAAACTTCTACATCTATTTGACCTGCTTCTAAAGCTTGATAATCATCTGCTGGAGCTTTTTCCTTTATAGTATATACAACTGTTGTATCAGTTTTTAATTCATCTAAATGAGCAATTCCAATACCATCAGTATTTGTGGTTGCTTCTCCTTTTTTAGGATCACTAATTGTTGAAGTTAATTCATACTGTGTTCCAGCAATTTTTATATTATTATTTAATCTATCAACATTTTCAATATTAACTCTAAAATCATAATAACTATTTATTTCTAATTTTATAATTCCTTTAGCATTTCCATTAAATCCTACATGTCCTGAATTACTTGGAAGTATAGCAGAAACATTAACCCAAGTATCACTATCTTTATTAATAGTCTCAACTTTTGATATTTGTCTATTATTATTATATGTAACTCTTATTCTAAAATCAGGTATTGTTGCATATCCATCTGCTGGTTTTGTTTGATGAATTCCATACTCAAGCTCTGCACCAGCATCACCATGTTTACTTCCTAATAATCCAACTATTCCTTCCAATCCAATTTCAGTTTTTATTTTTTCATTATCTGGTGTTGTTATTTCAAATTCAGCACCAGAAATATTATTTCCTGTAAAATAATCTTTATTAACTATTTGTATACCTTGTTTTGGTTGAACAGTATTTTTAAGAACTATTTTTTTATTTGCACGTGATAATATTTGGAATGTTGAAGCATTTGGCATCTCAGGAGCTGGATTTGCTGTTATGTTTCCATTTGTATCATAATTTATAGTAAGTTGTTGATCTGGTACTCCTATATAATTATCAGGAACTTCAGTTTTTATAGTATATGTTTTACTTGCATTTCTTTCTACATATCCAACTTTTATTGTAGTATTATTTGAAGCATTTAATTCACCTTCTCCAGAAAGATTTACTGATTCTGGAACTGCATACTTAAATTCTTCAGTTGTAATCCTACTTCCAGAAACCCCATCATATGTTTGTATCTCAATTTCCAAAGGATCATCTGGTTCCACATAAACTTCTAATATTATATCACTTCCATTTGACTCATTAACTTGTTTAATCTTCCACCTTTTGCCATCAGCTAACTCACCATATAGTCGATCTGATTGAATATCAAATATATTATTATTTGTAGTATCAACATATTCATCCTCATCAAATGGTACTTTTAATGTAAAAGCAGTTATGTCTTTATAATATTGTGCTGCCTTATTAGTAGAAACATTATATGTTACTGTTTCATTTTTATAATTACCACCAACTAATGTTTCAACTTCCCCCTCTTGATTTGTTACATCAGATTTTCTCTTAGCACCTTTATCTGATGTTACTTCAAAACTATAACCAGGTACTGGTTTTTCTGTTGTTGAATCTATTGCCACAATTTTCATTTTAAATGTATCTAATTCATAATCTATTAAATCAACTGAATATAATGTCTTCATACCAGCAGTTGTTTGCTCACAATTTTCAAATTTTATATTAACTCTAGGAATTTTATAATTGTTAGACAATACTCTTAATGTAATCTGACCATCTTTATTAATATTAGATACTTCTAATATCTCTGTAGCTTCATTTTTTGCATATCCATGAGGAGCTTCTTTTTCAGTCAACTCAATATGACTTCCTACTGTTACCATAAGTCCTTTAAGTTCTATTTCACCATCTATAACTTCTATTTCTGGTATTAAGTTAGATGACCCATCTGGTCTTATAACTCTTGCAGTATATATAGCACCATCTTCTATTTTATTTCCATTAATATCTAATTTATTCAAATCTAAAGCTAAGTTTCCAACATCATCATAATTTGCAAAAAGAGTTATAATTACATTTGATTCATATCCTCTAGCAGATGCATATCCATTAAGTACTTTTGAATCTTTCTTTACTAATCTATTACCAACTGTTGACTCAACATTAGTTAATTCAACAATTTGTTTATTTTCATTATATCTATACGTAAATTTAAGTTTTACTAATGTTGCCTCTTTATCTAAGCCTGTTACCTCATCTACCTCTACTACATTTATTACAAATTGAGCCTCACCTGGTATTGGTACATTATTTATTCTTAAATCTTTTAATACTATAGTTCCTTGAGAATTAGTTTTAGTTTTTACATTTAATAATCCATTTTGATCAAATGGTATTGGTGAGTTTGATTCACCAGATGTTTCAATAAAACTACCATATTTTACATTATTTTGATCATATCCACCTTTTTCAACACTAACAAAGTTATCACCTTGTGACTCTTGATATATTCTAACTGGTAAACCACCTACAAATCCTCCACTTTGTGCATCTTCTTTATTAATTGTTAAATCTAAATATACATCATTTCCACCTTTTAAAGCATTTATATGACTATATATTACTGTATTTCCACTAATAATTGTATTTGTTATGGCAGTATCAACAAATTCTAATGTGTTATTTATATATCTTAAAAGAATTTCTTTTGTTGCACCATCTGCTTTATGTTTTATATCTGAATTTGTTTGTGTTACCTCTACTGATATTTCTTCACCTAAAAGTAATCTTGTTCTTATTTTTCCAGCACTATCTGTTTTTCTTCCTGTTAAATTACGAGTTACTCCTCCTGATGTTATTTGTATATCATAAGTTGCTCCTTCTATTTTTACTCTACTATTATTTTCTTCTGTTAGTTGTATTTCAAACCAATATGTATTTGCATCATTTACAATTGCACCTAAATTTAAAACTGTTTGATAATCTGCAAATCCAACATTATCAACTACTTTTACTTTGTCTCCATCTTCATATCCTAAACTATATAATGGATTCTCTTGTGTACTTGTATCATCCCACAAATCACTTACATCTTCTAAATGTCTATTTTGGTCAAATCTCAAACTTAAATTAACATCTGGAATTACATTATATATTGCTGGTAGATTTTTAACTACTTTTAATGTATAAACATAACTTCCTTGATCTTGATCATCTATTTGAAATCTTGCCATACCATCTATATCTGTAGTAGCAGTATATACCTTTTTAGTTGTTGTATTAATTAATTGTAAATCAACATTTGGAACATAAATATCTTTTTCATCTGAATCAGTCAAATGTACTTCTACAATATTTCTTTCAGCCTTCATTTTATTTGTTAAATTAACTAATACCTTATTTTCAACAGGATATGCCATTGCATCAACTGGTGTATTTGAGCCTTCATTATAACTTGCTTGAACACTTTGTACAACACCATTTTCCCTTTTAATTGTAATTACTTTTGTTTCAGTATCTAAATCATAACCAGTTTTTGCTTCTTTTTGTTTAATTTTTAATGTTGCAAACTGTGTATTTATTGGTAAATCTAATAAAATTTTACCTTTATCATCAGTTATATAATTAGAAAATGTTATTGGTTGTGCTGTTGCTGGTCCCTTATACAATTCTATATCATATTTAGCACCATCAATTTTTATTTTTCTATCATCTTGATCTTCCAAATGTATTTCAAGACCAAATGTCTCATCCATTTCTGAGGCATTTTGAGCTTTTACTAATATATGACTTGGATTACGAAGTTCAGCAGTTACATTATCATTATGCAAAGATTTTACACTAAGTACATTACCATTATCATCAAATTCAACTCTTATTGTAACATTTCCTAAAGAAACAAATCCTGTTTGTACATCCATTTGAGATAACATATAATCATATGTTCCACCTTTAGTCATAACTGTTGGAGCAAAAATCAATTTTCCATTTGCATCTGTTTTTCCAAACTTTGCTTGCATTTCATATTTATTATTTAACTTTGGTTGTATCAATCTAAATTCAGTATTACCAATAGTAACATTTGAATTATTTAATTGTTCTAAATTAATCTCTATATTAAATTTTCTTGTATTAATTGGTATCTTTAATGTAATATTTCTTTTTGTATTATTAATTTCTTTTTTATCTTCCCAATCAATTCCACTAATATCTAAATTATTACCATTGTCATTTGTCAAATCAAATTCTATATCATCTGTTTTATCATATCCATTTTGATTTATATTTGGTTTTACTTCAAAATGCACAATACCTGATGTTATTAAATTTTCAACAATAACTTCTCCTCTTGAATTTGTTGTTAAAGTTTTATTATAAACAATATTACCATCTAAGTCTTTTGCTATAACACTAAATTCTACACCCTCTACTGGTAAATTATAATTTTCTTCACTAACAGCTCTTAAAGTTACACTATATGGATCACAAATTTGAATTACTGGCATAAACTCTTTACCAAGAGTAAAAGTATCATTAATATCCTGTTCACTCTCATATGTTTGCATTTTATATGTTGCTGTAATATTATCACTTACACTTATATTATAAAATCTAGATTGAGCATCTATAAACTGATCTTCTCTTAAATTTAATCTAAATTTTACAGTCTTTGTTTCACCTCTTCTTATATTATCTATCTTCCACAAATATCCACTATCATTTCTTGTTAATTCATTACCAGTAATAGTCCAAGCATCATTTTGTTTATTAACTTTTGTACCATTTATATAAACTGTAGTATCATCAAAATCAAAAAACTGTATCAATTCACTCTCAAATACATCAGTTAATTGTACATTTAATAAAGAAGAATTTACAATATTCGCAATCTTTTGAGCATTAAACTCTTCAAAAACAGTTTTTTGTTGTTCTGTAAAAGTACTATTATAAATCATTTGAAGTTTTCCAACAAGTGGTTTATTAGTATTCATATCAATATAACTATTACTTACAATATTATCAACTAATATTGTAATAACTTTTATATCATTAGTAGCAGCCTGTTGAATTAGCTCTTTTACATTATCTGTTGAATCTGTAAATATTATAATATATTTATCAACATCTCCTGCTGTAAACTCATCTTTAGCAACACTTATTGTATCAGCAATATTATTTCCAGCACCTAATACTAAACCATTAATATCATTTGCAATAGTATTTCCATTAGCAGTACTACAAACTACATTTCTTATGTTTCTTCCTGCATTATACAATTTTATAGTAGTTTTTAATGCCGTTGATTTATTACATTCAGTACCTAATGTCCTAGCCAACTCCTGTGCTTTTGCTTTTATTAATGACTCCTCATCATTTATATCTATACTATAAGAAGAATCCACTATTAACGCAATCTCTTGAGCCTTTAACTCACTCATATTAGTAACATCCACTTGATAAGTTAAATTCTTCTGATCATAATATGGTTGATTATTATTATCTTTTAAAATACGTTTTTGAATTTTTATTTCTGTATTATCATCACCATCTTGCTCTGTATCTTTTGCATCTACAACATCCAAAACATAATTTGGTGTATTGCCTGCATTTACAAATACAAAAATTCCAACTATTGCAACTAATATAACAAAAATAATTGCAAATCTAAATTTTTTAACAGTCTCTATCATAGTTCATTCTCCTTCAAAAAAATTTCTCCTAATATCACTATAAACATTTTATTTTTTGAAGTCAATAACACTATTTCTCTATTACACCAAAAACAATTTCATTATCTACGGAATAAAAGTATCCATTATGTAAAATACTTATAAATCTTTTTCATTACACTTCTATTACAAATTTCGACTTTGTTTCTTAAACACTTACGGCAGTCAAGATTTCACTAAATTTTAATCAAATCTTTAATTTTAGAAAATTTGCTTTCACCAATACCTCTAACCTTTTTAATATCTTCAATACTTTTAAATTTTCCATTATCTTTTCTATACTCTATAATCTTTACAGCAGTAGCTGGACCTACTCCAGGCAAACTCTCTAAATCTTTTTGAGAAGCAGTATTAATATTAACCTTATCATTTTTAGCACTATTAGTATTTTCAATACCACCATTATCTTTATACAAATTATCATTTACCTCTTCACTTATATCATTAACAATTTGACCCTTTTTAGGAATATATATTTTCATTCCATCTTCTAATAAACTCGCCAAATTAAGAAAACTAACATCAGCCTCTTCTGTTACACCACCAGCTAACTCTATACAATCTACAACTCTACTATCTTTTTCTAACTCATACACACCCTCACTTTTTACTGCTCCTGTTATATAAACAACAATTTTATCATCACTTGTACTTGTATCTAAATAATTTTCTTCTAATTTATTAACATCTTCATATACATTTAACATATTTACATTACTATCAATCTGCAAAAACTCCTTCCTTTTAAAAAAGAACTTATAACAAACACTCACAATTATAACAAACAAAACCATAACTATAACTGTTTTTTTACTAAACTTATCCATATATACCTCCTATAAATAATAAAAATTATATTAAAATTAACAAAAACTAAAATACCACAACAATACAACTAAAAATGAAAAAGAATATTTTATCCTAAATATCTAGTTCTAGTTTTAACAACATTTAAACTAATTTTGTAAAAAAATGCAAAAATATGTTATAATCTTGTATAATGAATACAAATATAAACAAAAATAAAACATAAAGGAGTTACAATGAAAAATAAAAAAATTTTAACCATTTTAATAATTATAATAATTACTATAAACCACTCTGTTAGTTTCAGCACATCAAAAATTCCAGAAATATCTGCCAAATCAGCAATTTTAATTGACAATTCAACAGAAAAAATTTTATATGCAAAAAACGAAACACAAAAAATGTATCCAGCAAGCACAACAAAAATACTAACAGCAATTTTAGCAATAGAAAATTGTAATCAAAATGATATCGTAACAGTACCATATGAAGCAATTTCGACAATATCATCTGATTATTCGATTGCAGCACTACAAGCAGGAGAACAATTTACAGTTCGTGAATTAATACAAGTAATGTTAGTACATTCTGCAAATGATGCAGCAAATGTCCTTGCATATCATATTTCTGGCTCAATTGAAAACTTTGCCAAATTAATGAACAAAAAAATCAAAAAACTAGGATTAAAAAACACACATTTCACCAATCCAAGTGGAATGCACAATGAAAACCACTATACAACTGCTACAGACTTAGCAATTATAATGAAATATTGTATGAAAAATGACATATTTAAGCAAATATCAGCACTAACAAATTGCAAAATTCCAGCCACTGACAAATACGAAGAAAGAAACTTTTACACAACAAATGAACTACTAGACCCTACAAGCAGTAACTATTATAAATACGCAATTGCAGGAAAAACAGGATATACTTCACAAGCACAAAACTGCTTAGTATCTGTATCAAAAAAAGATGACCTAGAATTAATTTGTATAATATTATCAGCTGACACATCTACAGATAATTCAAGTAGTAAATTTATAGATACAAAAGCCATATTTGACTATGGATATTCTAATTACACAATTTCAAAATTAAAAGAAAGAAATACAATTGAAAAACAAATTGAAATTATTAATGGAACTAAAGAAACAAAAAAACTAGATATTCTTGTTTTAAATGACATTTATGCTTTAGTATCACAAAAAGATTTAGAAAATGGTATATTACCTGAAATAAAACTTGAAAAAAATCTATTTGCACCTATATATGAAGGACAAAAAATTGGTAAAATCATCTACACTATAGACAATTTAGAATACTCTTCTGACTTAATAGCAGCACATAATGTAGAAACCTCAAAAATACCAATATTCATAATAAGATTTATATTAATAATATTAAT
>CAOSZT010000010.1:0-16379 GCA_948528155.1 uncultured Clostridia bacterium
CATTATTTTTATTTTTATAGTATTTTGTTACAAAAATGTAATAAAAAAATAATATAATTAGATAATTTTTGTTTAAAAGGGTCTGTTAAAAGTTTTATATTTATTTAGTAAAAAAATTCTTTTCCATTGTATTTTCTGAATCTCTTCCAATAAAAACCTTAAACTCTCCATTTTCTGCAACAAACTTCAAATCAGAATTCCAAAATTTTAACATTTCTTTATTAATTTCAAATTGTATGATTTTTAGTTCATGTGGTTTAAAATATAATTTCTTAAATCCTTTAAGTTCTTTTACAGGTCTAACAACACTGCCAAACAAATCTTGAATATATAATTGTATAGTTTCATATCCAGCACAATCACTTTTATTTTCTACTTCAATAGTAACAGTAATGTGATCTTTTTCTTTTAACACATTTTTATTCAATTTTAAATTTCTATACTCAAAATTGCAATATGATAAACCAAATCCAAAAGGATAAAAACTTTCTGTTGGGATATCTTGATATCTTGACATATATCTAAAATCTTTAGTATGAGGTCTACCTGTATTATAATGATTGTAATATATAGGACATTGACCTACACTTTGAGGAAAACTCATTGTCAACTTTCCAGAAGGATTTACATCACCAAAAACAACTTCTATTATAGCATTAGCACCAGTTGTTCCAGGAAACCATACATCTAAAATACCATCTAATTTATTCTCAACATTATTTAATTGTAGAGGTCTTCCATTAAACAATATCATAACCATAGGTTTATTCAATTTATATAGTTCATTTATTAAATTTATTTGATTTTCTGGTAAACTAATATTTGAGCGTGAACATGCTTCTCCACTTTGTTTATAATGTTCTCCTAACAATAATAATATTATCTCTGATTTTTTTGCAACTTCTACCGCTTCTTTTATACTAGCTTCTTCTTTCTCTTTTTCATTTTCAATAAAAATTGTAGGACTACCATCAGCTTTTAATATTTTATTTATTTCATCTTGTCTTAAAATTTCTGTACCTTTTGAATACAATACATTTTCGTTTCCAAGTCTTTCCCTAAATACTTCTAAAATTGTAGCATTTTTAGTTCTGTCAGAAAATATAGACCATGAACCTGTAATGCCAATATTATCTGCATATGGTCCAATTAATGCTATTTTTTTATCTTCTTTTAATGGTAATACATTATTATTGTTTTTTAATAGAACAAAGGTTTCTTGTGTAAGTTTTTTAGTTTCTTCTAAATTAGATTTATTCATTATATATGTCTTTTCTTTCTCTTTATCTAAATTTCCATATGGATTTTCAAATAATCCAAGTTTATTTTTTAATCTCAAGATTCTTAACACACTTTGATTTACTTTTTCCTCTATTTCTTTACTTTCTAAACACAAATCTTTCAAATTATTAGCATAAATTCCTGACATCATATCAATATCAACACCAGCATTTATAGCATTTAAAGCTGCATGTTTTTCATTTTCTGAAGCACCATGTGCTATTGTTTCTTCTATTGCTGAATAATCTGAAATTATAATACCTTTAAAATTTAATTCTTTCCTTATTAAATCTTGTATCAACCATTTATTAATTGTAGCAGGAATTCCATTTAAAATATTGAAAGAAGTCATTATCATTTCTGCATTAGTATTTATTGCTGACTTGTATGCTGGTAAATAATATTGCCTAAATTCTCTTTCTGACATATCTACAGTATTATAATCTCTACCTGCTTCTACTGCTCCATATGCTGCAATATGTTTAATACAAGAAGCAATATTTCCTAATTTTGATATATCTTCTCCTTGATATGCCTCAACCATTGCTTTTGCATATATTTCACCAAGATATGGATCTTCACCACCAATAGCTTCCATTACTCTTCCCCATCTTGGATCTCTTGATAAATCTAGCATTGGTGAAAAATTAACATTTACACCAGCTATATTTGACTCCATTGCAGAAATTTGTGTCATTTTTTTTATTTTTTTTACATTCCATGTGCATCCTTGTGCAATTGGAATTGGAAATGCTATTTTATAACCATTAATAACATCAGCCATAAATAGTAATGGGATTTTTAACCTACTTTTAGATAAGTATTCATCTTGAACTTTTTTAACTCTATCTACTCCCATTATATTTAAAATTGAACCTACATTATATAACATTTCATTAGATAATTTTAAATCTTTTAATGGTCCTGTTGAGACATTTATGTCTTCCTCTAAAAATATATCTCCTGCAACTTGTACCATTTGACCTATTTTTTCTTCTAATGTCATTTTATTTAATAATTCTTTAACTTTTGTATCTTTCATAATTTTTATATCCTTTCAAATATCCTTATTATTTAGTAATTAAATAATTATGTTCGTCTCTAACTTATGACCTCTGATTTCTGACATATTCCCAAAATTTCTAATCCTTTTTTCACATATTCATTTTTCATAAAACAATCCCAAATTAACTGAGTCAAATAATTCTCAATCATCAACATAGAAATGCCCTTGTCAATACCAATAACTTCTTTTGAATACCACTCACCATTTTCTAAATTATAAGAGTCAATAAAACCATATTTGCCCCACAACTTTGGAAAATTATTATAAAAATTTTCTAATGCTTTAATACTAAGCTCAGGAGTAAAAACTATTGATCCAGCAGGACCACAAGGAGTTACAGTTCCATCATTTTCTTTTTCAATATCAGCTAAACAAGGTTTGGCTCCATATCCACCTGAATATCCTTTTGGTCCAACACATGCAGTTAAGCCCCATGAATTTTTTCCAAATGTTTTAAATTTATCACTATTTTTAATACAGTATATTCTATTTGCAAGAGTTGCTTTTTTAGAATTTTCAAACCAATCTATACCTTCTTCATCTTTTTTGTCTCTAAAATCTATCCAAGCATGTGAAAATTGATATGTAAATAATGTTCCACAATATGTATAAATTATATCTTTTATGTTTTCATAATCTTTTTTTTCTTTTTTTATATCATTATACATTTCTTTATTTATTGGATATGTTGCTGATGCAACACCTAGAACATACAACATCAACTGTTCTGCATACATATCCCATTTTCCCCAAAATCCTTCTTCTGGTTTATATCCCATATAAAATAAATTTGTTTCTTTGTTTCTATACCATTCCCAATTTATTCTTTTATATAGTTCATCTGCTTTTTCCTTAATTTCATTTTGAAAAAACTCACCTGCACATATTGCTCCACATATAAAAATTGCTGTATCTATTATTGATATTTCACAATTCCACTCTCTTTTTGCAGTTTCCATATTTACAAAATGATAATAAAAACCATTTTCTCCCTCAACATTGTTTAAAAATGTATCTAATGTTCCATTTACTCTTTCATATGCTTTTTCATAATTAATCCATTTTCTCTTTGTTCCTATTACAAGTGCTGCTAATCCATATCCAACTGAAGCGATACTTGCAATGTTATTTGCATACATATCCTTATCTCTAATTAAACCATATCCTTTGCTATTTTTATTAAGATTAGCTTCTTTTATAAAAAAGTTATAACTTCCTTTCAATTCCTTTACTAATAACTTTTCTCCATATTTTCTAAATATTCGCATATTTAACTATCACCTCTTATAATTATATTAACATATTTATTTTTGCTTTCATATGGTTATTTGTTCCATAAAAAAACCTTCTTCCATAATAAAAGAAAGCATATAGAAAAATTCAATAACTTCTAATAATTAAAGTTACTGAATTTTTCTTTTTTCAACTATATATTACTTATTTGTTGATGTAAATGTCAATATCTAAATTTTTTACACTTAAAAAAATCCAATCATAATGAATGACTAGATTTCTTATAATATTAATATTAGAAAAATTTATTAAATAAACCTTTCTTTCCTTTTTTCTCTTCTGCAAATCTTTTTCCTTTAGAATTCTTTTTGTCTTCTTCATCTTCTACTTCTTCAACTTTAACATCTTCAATAATTATTTCTTCGTCTTCATTTTCTTCTTCTGCTTCTTCTTCATAGTACTCTTCTTCATATTCATCATCATCTTCAAAAAACTCTTCTACTTCTTCTGATATTTCATCTTCTTCATTATCATTCTCATTGTCTTCTTCTTCAATGTTATTATCTATACTTTCGTTATTATCAATTTCTTCCAGTTCTTCTCTTTCTTCTTCATCTTCAATATCAACTGCTGTATCTTCTTCATCAACAAAAATATATTCTTCTTTATCTACATATTCTTCAGTATCATCAATACTTTCATTTTCTTCTATACTTTCATCAACATACTCGTCAATATATTCAACATCTTTGTCATCAATTTCAGATTTAAATATATCATCTTCTAATCTATCTTTTCTGTCTTCTGAGCTTTCATCTTGACTTTCTTCAAGTTTAAATTCTGATAAATCTTTTTCAAATTTTTCACTTATTTCATTTTGAAATACTTCATAAATATTTTTAATTTCTTCTATTCTCCAAGAGTTTGAATTTATAACAGTTCCAGCTTTAATTTTCATATTATTTATTTCTTTTTCAAAGTTTTTCTCATTTTCTTCAATATTTTTTAAATACTCTTTATTATATAATTCTTTATATACTTTTTTTGTGGCTTTATTTGATATTTCTTTTAAAATCAAATTATATAAATTACTAAATTGTTCCATGTCTTTTTTAAATTCTTCACATGTATCAGTCATTATCTGTTTGTGAGCTTTTAATCCATTTATTGCTGACATTCTTTCATTATCTAGGAAACTAACTATATACATTTTTTGTGCTTTCAAAAATGCTAATTTTACACTTGCATCTCTTAAAGCTTTTTCATATGGATCTATTCTTATTTCATCATTACTAGCTTCTACTACTAATCTTTTCATTTTATCATAAATTGCAATATAGCATTCTGCTTCTTCTTTAGCTATATCATTTCTAACATTTACAGCATTTTCTATTACATCACTATTAAATGGTACTCTTTCATCTTTTCCATTACTTAACATTATCTCTATAATATCTTTTTTGATAATGTTATCATCTGAACTTATATAATCTTTTACATCTTTTATTATTTCACTATCTATTTCTGTTACATCTTTACTTGCTTTTTCAATAACTTCAATATGATTTTTTTCTTCTGACCTTCTATTTCTTGAACATTTACTTCTTTGCATTTGTTTTTCTATGAATTTTGTTAATGCACTTATAAAATTTTTTCTTAATTCTTCTAATCTTTTATTATTTGCATTTATATTATCTTCTATTTTAATCAATTTTTTTTCAACAGTACTAGGATCTTCATCAAGACTATCAAATGCTTTGTTTCTTTCTTCTTCAAACTTTAAATTAGATTTATATATTTTTTTTTGCTCAAGTTGAATTTTTCTTATTTCATTTGCAGTTGCATCAAACTCATTTATAATTGTATCTTCTTCTTCAAGTATTGATTGATATTTTTGTATTTCCTCAATCATTTCTTTATAATTTTTATAAATAGTTTTTAAATTCAGCCTATTATCAAATCCAAATATTTTATTAAAATATCTTTCTAAAACAATTGCACTTCTCTCGTACATATTATTAAATCCTCCTATTTTACTCTCTTTTATTCTTGTATATTCTATCACCTTTGACAAGAATTGACAAGGCTTTTTTTATTTTATTTAGTAACATTGACTTCTAAACTAGGTATTCCAACAACAGTTACATTATCTTTAACATCTTTTAATACAACACTATTAGCTCCAATTTTAACATTATTTCCAATTTTTATAGGTCCTAAAACTTTTGCACCAGCACCAACCATAACATTATTACCTAAATCAGGGTGTCTTTTATATTTATCTTTTCCAGTTCCACCAAGAGTACTATTATGGTATATAGTACAATTATCACCTATTGTTGTAGTCTCTCCTATAACTATTCCCATTCCATGGTCAATAAATAATTTTTTTCCAATTTTAGCCCCGTGGATGTATTTCTATGCCTGTTAAATGTCTTGAAAATTGAGAAACTAATCTTGCAAGAAAAAATAATTTTTTCTTATATAGGAAATGTGCTATTCTATGAAATAATAATGAGTGAAATCCGAGGGTATAAAATTATAGCTTCTATTATATTTCTGCAAGCTGGATCTTTTTCACATATATTTTTTGCATCTTCATATAATCTTTTTAATACTTTTATCATTTTTATCACCATTATATTATATGTAATGTTTCTATATATGTCCCAGATAATAAATGTTCAAAATGGATTGTCCCCCTTTTTCCTAATATCAATACTCTTCAATCTTTACATAAACTTTTTCTTCTAAACCATATCTTTTTTCAATTTCTAATTTAGTAATTTGAGTGTCATCTTTAAAGGCAAATTTATTCATGCTGTCTAAAATTACTTTTACTATATTATCAATATCTGGCTTTTTTGTGGGACTAATATTATTTTCTAACATTTCATTTATTTCTGTTTTTTTTGTAGTTTTTGGTATAGAGAAATATGCTAATATGCTTACTTTTAATCTTCCTTGTAATTGATTTATTTTAGGATATTTTAATAAATAATATTGTTCTACAAGTGTTTCATAATCTTTTGTTTTTGTTGGTGTATATATAATTCCTGTGTTTGTGTTTAGTCTTGGTCTTCCTTTTCCTATTATTTTTCCTGGTACTTCAAATTCATATATCATTTTTTCCTCCTTAGATTTAAAAATATACTCTAATTTTTATATCCTTTTTTTCTATATTCATAATATCAAAAAAAAATTGTAACATCAACAAAATACCAGAAAATTTCAGGAAAATTTAATCATATTACAATTTTAAGCTTAATTTTTCATATTTTTAAATAAGCCGTTTAAATTTATGATAATAATAATTTTTATTAAAAACACTTTATAACTTCAAGAAAAAGTGCAGTGGTGTTTATCTACCAACTGCACTTTTTTGTTTACTAGTTTTTTTACTAAAATTAATGTATATTTCCTATTGTTGTATCAATGTCTTTAGTTGTTTTTTCAAAACTAATTGTTGTTTTATTATCTTTAGCATTATTAGTTACTTCAGCACCTTTTCCCTCTAGTCCAAATAATGCTAGATATTCTTTAACACTTTGTAATGTTTCTTTCTCTTTTTCGCTTAGTTCTTCATCTTCTTTTGGTACATCACCATTTTTCATGTTTAAAAGTACTTTTAACTCATCATCTGTAGAATCTATTGGAGTGTCTTTTAAATTAGTTGGTGCTTTTACTTCTGCAAAGAAAATTGCACTTACTTTTGCGTTTGCTGATTTTGTGATTTTTATATTTTTATTTCCATTCAAAGTATTTTCTGCTAAATCAACTGTTCCTGCTTTTGCAACTACATTTACATTTGCTGAAATATTAACCTTATTAGCAGTATTTGAACGTAATGTTATAGTTTTTTCAGCAACATTTGAATTAATATTTATAGTTCCAGCTTGAACTGATGTATTATTTGCTAATCCTACAAATGTAATTATTGCATTGTCTATAACTCCATTTATATTACTAAATGTTAATGTATTAATTACTGTATTAGCTGTAACATTTAATCCAGTAGCTACTGCTATAATTTCTGTTTGTTGTTGTGTTGAAACTACTACTTTATTTATTATAACATTTGCTGCATTTGAATTTAATGTGTATTTTTTATTAGATTTTACTACTTCAACACCAGTATTTAATTCAATATTGTTTGTTGATGTAATTCTACTAACATCATATATTGCTCCATTTCCACTTAATGAAATACTTTTAACTTTTCCACTTAATGTTTTAGCAAATTCATTACTTGTTACATTTAAAGTAATTTGATCCATACCTTTAACAGTGTCAAATTCTCTTTTACTTTCATTATCATTAAGTGTTAATGTAACAGTATTTTCTTGTATTGTAACATTATCGCCTTCTTCTAATGCTGCAACTATTGCACTATTTCTTACTAAATTAGTACCTTTAAAGTCTTCACCAGTATATACATATTCTGTACCATTTATAGCTATGTTATTACCATTTACTGCTACTTTTTTAGAATTAGCTTCTAATGCTTTTTCATAATCTTTTGTTACTGTTAAATTTACCATTGTTGGCATTGTTGCATATGTTCTTATAGTAGCTGAAAAATCTGATTTAACTTCTTCTGTTCCTTCTACTATTGTTACTAATCTGAAGGCATATTTTTTATTATTTTCTAGTCCTTCTATAACTACTGTTTTATCTTCTTTGTTTAATTGAACAGTTTTTGATGTTTTAACATATTTTACATCTGTTCCATCTGTTTCGTTTACAGTATATACTTCTATTTTATTACTTACCATTCTTCCAACTATTTCTAATGGGTTTACATTTAATGTTATTGAATCATTTGTTGTTTTCTTTGCATCTGTTGGTGCCATTAATACTGTGTCTACAATAAATACTTCATTTGATTTTGTTTCATTTGAAGATATTAGGGCTTTTTGAGTATCATTATCTGCAATTAGTTTAACTTTTGCAAAATAAACTGTATTTAGATCCTCAATATCTATTTCTATTTCTGCTTTTTCATTATTTACAACTGTTTCTGGTGACATCCAAACTTCAGTTTCAATTACTTCTTTTTCTTGTTGATCTTTTTCTAGTTTATATAATTGAATACTACATTCTTTAAAATCTTCTACTTTATTTGGATTTGTCCAAGTTAATTTTGCTTTGCTATTTGCTTTATCTGTAATTTCTAATTTTAAATTAGTTACTTCTTTTAATTTTGAAACTGTAATTTCTTCTGATGTTACTATTTCTGAATCTGCTGTTGTTCCATTATTAGCTCCAGTAACTTTTACTGTTATTTTATATGTACCTTCTTCAGTAATTAATCTTTCTACATCAAAAACACCTTTATCATTTACTCCTATAACTTCATTATTAGCTGAGATAACTTTTCCATCTTTTAATAAATTTACTATTGCATTTTTTCCTGTTCCTAAGTCCCAAGAAAATTCTGTTTCTCCTTTTTCTAAGTTTGGAACTGTAATTTCTTCTATGGCTTTTTCTTTTTCTGCATTATCAGTAGAAATAATTGCTTTTAATGGTGTAGTAACTCCTGGTATTGGTGATATACTTCCATTTGAATTTTCTAATACATATAATATAGTTGCTGGTAATTTTTCTTGTAAGTTATTAGCTATTTCATAATTTGTAATTTTATTTCCTGTAACATTTATTATATTTCCTGTTTTCATAATATCTTCTACTGTTGTAGTTGAACTCATATTTGTATCTACTAAATAGTAAATTTTTGTTATGTCAGATTCTCCAAATGCTTCTAATGAAAAAGTTGCTTTTCTTGATGTTGTACGAACAGTTGATACATTTGTTGCCTCTGGAGCAATAGTATTTTTATTTACTTTAGCAGTACCAACTATTTCATCATTTACATTTTTTAAATATATTGTTATATTTCCATCTGCTAATATACTAACAGGATTATTATTTAATGTTTGACCAGAAGCTGCTTTAGTGATATTTTGATTTTCTACTATTATTTGAGATGTATATGGATTAATATTAGGTACATTTATTACATTAGATTTTATTCCATTACTATCTTCTGCAACTAATGTTAAACCTGTAACTTCAGTTTCACGTTGTGCTAATTTTATAACAATATTACTTTTTGTTTCAGTTATATTATTTATAATATTATTACCATTTACTTCTAATGTGAATTCATAATTATCAACTTCAGCCTTTGGTTCTACTTCAATAGCTTTTTCCATACCAACATCATATTTTAAAATATGAGAAGCATCATCACCATCTACAACACCTTTGTTGTTTCCAGCATTTTTTACATCTGCAGCTAATTTTTCTATACTATCAAATGTTCTTCCACCAACATCATATTTTAATATTTCAGAAGCATCATCACCATCTACTAAACCATCTTTGTTTACATCACCATATACAACAACTGTAACAGTTTCTCCTCCAGATATTGTGATTGTATCTCCTGTTTTTACCATTTCTTTTCTACTTACAGAATTTATGTTAGTTCCATTAAATGCTGTAATAGTTGAAATCTTATCACTATTAATAAGTTCATTAACAGTTACATAATCATCAGTAAAAGTTGTTTTGTCTTTTTGTACAACAACTGGTGCTACTGCTTTATTTTCCCCACTAATTAGACTTCTATATATTCCAAGTGGTCTAGTTGCATTTACTGTATCATCAACTTCTTTAGCTTGTGCTATTAAAGCATTTGCACTAAATACGTTTAATGTTAATAAACCTGCAACTGCCATTGAAGATATTACTTTTATTTTTTTATTATTCACGATAATTCCCCCTAATTGAATATTTTATTTTACTATTTTTTTAACTGATACTATTGCAACAATAGCCATTCCAACAACTACTAAAGAGATATATGGTACACCTGCTTGTGGTATTACTGTTGGTCTTTTTTCTTTTTTATCATCTGTTGTTGATGGTTTTTGTGTTTGTGTTTGGTCTCCTTTATTTTCTTCTTGACCTGGTTTTTGTGTTTCGTTTCCATTGTTATTATCTTCTGGTTTTGATTCTTCTACAACTTTTACTGATACTGTAGCTGGGTCTATTGTTTCACTTGGGTTTAAGTTGCTAATTGTAAAGTTTGAAGCATCTGTTGTTTCTTTTGCAATAAATGTAAATGTCATTTTTTGTACTGTTGCTGTTGTAGCAGCTGATGCTGTTACAGTTCCTGCTGTAGTTGCATTTTCTTGTACTAATGCACCATTTCCACATGTTGCTGAATTTGCTACATATTCAAATTTACTTGCATCATATGATACTGTTGCACGAAGTTTTGTTGCTGGGTCTTTTAATTCTACTGTTACTGTAACTTTTTCTCCTTTTTTAACTTCCTTAGTTGCACTTACTGTTGCTGCATTTACATTTGTTATAGCGATTGCTAATACTACTATTGTAGTAACTATTCCTAATAATATTTTTTTCATTTTTATTACCTTCCTTTTTCTTAAATTATTTTACAGTTTTGTATCTTTTGTTTATGATACTTAGACTTCTTTTGCTTTGCAAATTAGTCTTGTTAATCCCCCTGGATTGCAAGTTATGAGTGTTACTTCTTTTTTACCATCTTCATTTTGATCTATACATTTTAAATCAGTTGGATTGCAGGTGTATATATCATAAATTTTATATGTAACTTTTGTTTGTTCTTGTTTATTCACAACATAGAAAGTATCTCCTTTTTCCATATCCTTTAGTCTTTTAAAAAACTGTGAATAATTATGACCTATTATGCAAAAATTACCTGCATGATTTATTCCATTAGGACCATAAAATTTAGTTACTGACAAGTTTAATGATATTTCATCTGTACTTTCTAAAATAGAGTTTTTTACACCTATTTTATCAATTACTATTTCACCTATTACTGTATAGTTTCCTATCTTTTCTGGTAAATCACTCCCTATTGCATTATCTTCTATTCCTATTGTGTCATTTGTTTGTATAACAGTATTCATAATATTTTCTTTCTCTTCTGTATCTGCTTGTACGTCTACATTTTTATTACCTCTATTTATGTATGAAATAATGATAATTACTAAAATAGCTATACTTATTATTGCTATTATAATTTTTTTCTTATTTAATTTTTTTTTCCTTTTTTCATATCGTTTTCCATAATGGTAGGGTACTGCTCGTTTCACTTTTTAAACAATCTTCACCTCCTCTAAATATTGATTAAATACTGTTTGTACTTTGATTTATGACACTCTTACTTTTTTGCCGGGGTCTTAACCTGTTTTAGGTTATTCGTACACATTTTAACCTAAATCAGGTTAAATGTCAATAAGAAATTTCAAATATTTTAAAATTATTATAAATCCTTATATATCATACACTTGAGTTGATTTTACCAATTCTTACAAAGGCAAAACATACAAACTTCATATACATAATTTTTTAATATTTAATTTTTGCAAAATTTTATCTAAAATACATATTTTTTATAAAATTTTGTAAACTAAAAATCAAATGAAAAATTTTTATAAAGAAAAATATATAAAGGAGGTAATTGCTATTTCTAATAATAATTATTCCAGGATTCGTGCATTAAGAGAAGATCATGACTTAACACAAAAAGCAATAATTCTTAATATGTCCCAAACTGGTTATTCAAAATATGAAACTGGCGAAAATGATATACCAACCAAAATATTAATTGAATTAGCAAAATATTACAATACTTCTATAGATTATATACTAGGAATTACAGATAAAATTGACCCTTATCCCTAATTATAATGTTTCTATAAAATATAAAATAGTAAATATTTTGAGAATTAAAAAATGAATCATTTTATAAATTTTTAATGTGAATAAATTTTCTAAGTTCAAAAAAAAAATAGCAAATCATTGCTATTTTTTTATTTAGAAACTTTTTTATATATTAATTATGCAGTCTCTCTATTTTTCTTGTTAGGCATATGTCTATTTTTATTAACTTTTGTTTCAATTTTCTTACTCTCATCAAAAATAATCTCTGGAGCTAATTTATTTAAAACTGTGTCTTTATTAATTATACATTTAGAAATATTAGGAGTTGAAGGAATATCAAACATAATATCTCTCATAATATCTTCTATAATAGAACGAAGCCCTCTAGCACCTGTTTTTCTTTCAATAGCTTTATCAACAATAGCATCTAACGCCTCTTGACTAAATTCAAGTTCTACACTGTCCATTTCAAGTAGTTTCTGATATTGTTTTACTAAAGCATTTTTAGGCTCTGTGGCAATCTTAATTAGTGCTTGTTTATCTAAGTCTTTAAGTGTAGCAATAATAGGTAATCTACCTATAAACTCTGGTATAAGTCCATATTTAAGCAAATCTTGAGGTAACATCTCTTGAAAGGTTTCATATTTATTAATCTCTTTCTTATTCTCTATTTTAGTTCCAAAACCAATACTCTTTTTTCCAGTTCTATCCTTAATTATATTTTCCAAACCTTCAAAAGCACCACCACAAATAAATAAAATATTTTCAGTGTTAATTTGTATCATCTCTTGATTTGGGTGTTTTCTTCCACCTTGTGGTGGAACAGAGGCAATAGTTCCTTCAATTATCTTAAGTAAAGCTTGTTGAACACCTTCACCACTTACATCTCTAGTTATAGATACATTTTCAGATTTTCTTGTAATTTTATCAATTTCATCAATATAGACTATACCTTTTTCAGCCTTTTGAACATCACCATCAGCTGCTTGAATAAGTTTTAGTAAAATATTTTCAACATCTTCTCCAACATAACCAGCTTCTGTAAGAGTGGTAGCATCAGCAATTGCAAAAGGTACATTTAAAATTTTAGCAAGTGTTCTGGCAAGTAATGTTTTACCACAACCAGTTGGACCTAATAGCAAAATATTACTTTTCTGAATTTCTACATCATCACTTTTGTCAATTTCTTTATGTGCAACTCTTTTATAATGATTATAAACTGCAACAGATAAAGATTTTTTGGCTTCATCTTGACCAATTACATAATCATTTAATATTTCCATTATCTCTTTTGGACTAGGTATTTTATCTAAATCATTTAAAGTATAACCTACTTCTTCATTTTCATAACATTCAGCAGCAATTATACTAGTACATAAATCAACACACTCATCACAAATGTATACACCTGGTCCTGCAACAACCTTTTTTACACTTTCTTGTGACTTTCCGCAAAATGAACACTTTACACTTTTGGGTACATCATTTCTAGCCATTTTCTTCTTCCTTTCAATTCCTTCTTAATTTATATTTTTACTTTACACTCTTTTATCCATAATTCCATCTATTAGCCCATATTTTAAAGCTTCTTCAGCAGTCATATAATGGTCTCTTTCTGTATCTTTTTCAATAGTTTCAATAGTTTGACCTGTTTTTTCACTTAATAATTTATTTAATTTAGCTCTAGTTCTAATCATATGTTCAGCATGAATTTTAATTTCAGTAGTTTGACCTGAAATTCCTTGACCACCTATTAAAGGTTGATGTATTAATATTTCTGAATTTGGTGTTGCAAATCTTTTTCCTTTTTCACCATTTGCTAAAAGTACTGCACCAAAACTTGCTGCTAAACCAACACAAATAGTAGAAATAGGACATTTTATATAATTCATTGTGTCTACAATACCCATACCATCAGTAATTGATCCACCTGGTGAATTTATATATAAAGAAATTTCTTTTTCTGGATCTTCTGACTCTAAGAATAATAATTGTGCAATTACCAAACTTGCAGATGTAGCATTTACATCTTCTCCTAAAAATATAATTCTGTCTTTTAATAATCTTGAGAAAATATCATAAGATCTTTCTCCTTTACTTGTTTGTTCAACAACATATGGTACTAAACTATTTTTTTCTAACATTTTTATTCCTCCTATTTTTCATAAAACTTACAAAAAGGTCAGTATGAATACAAAAAGACTTCACCCCAACCTTTCTATTTAAAACACTACTATTTAACCTTTGCATTATTAACCAAAAATTCTAAAGCTTTTTCTGATTCAATACCATTCTTAATATATTTCTTTACATTTTCATTTTTTAAGAATTCTTCATCATCTTTTTTACCGTAATTTTCAGCCATTTCTTTCATTTTATTAACAACTTCCTCTTCTGTTGCCTCTATTTTTTCAGCTTTTATTACTGCTTCTAACATTAGTCTAGATTTAATAGCTTCAAGTGCTTGAGGTTCATATTCTTTTTTAAGTTCATCTTTTGTTTTACCCATAATTTGAAGATATTGATCTAATTTTATTCCTTGATATGATAATTTCATTTCAAAGTTTTTAAACATATCTTCAATTTCTGTTTCAACCATGCCAGATGGAATTTCAACATTAAAGTTTTCACAAATTGCTTTTATAACAGCATCTTCTGTTTCATATTTTTGTTTTTCTTGCATTTCTTTTTGTAATTTTTCTTTAATGCTGTCTTTTAATTCTTTTAATGTATCAAATTCACTAACATCTTTAGCAAATTCATCATCAAGTTTTGGTAATTCTTTTTTCTTAATTTCATGTAATTTAACTTTAAAAGTTGCATCTTTTCCAGCTAAATCTTTTGAAAAATATTCTTCTGGGAATTTTACATTTATATCTTTTTCTTCATCAATTTTCATATCAATTATTTGATCTTCAAAACCTGGTATAAATGTATTACTTCCTATTTCAAGTTCATGTCCTTCTGCTTTACCTCCTTCAAAAGCCACTCCATCAACAAAACCTTCAAAATCGATTATTGTAATATCACCTTTTTGAACTGCTCTATCTTCTACTGATATTAATCTTGAATTATGTTCTTGCATATGTGATAATTCATGATTTATATTTTCTTCTGTTACATTATACTCTATTTTTGGTATCTCTATACCTTTATATTTTTCAAGTTTTACTTCTGGCTTTGTTTGAAATACTGCTGTAAATATCAAATCTTTTCCTTTTTCAATTTGTTTTACATCAATATCTGCTGTACTTACAACTTCAATTTTGTTTTCTTTTATTGCTTCTTCTAGTTGTGATGGTACAACTTGATTAAATGCATCTTCATAAAAAATCTCTTTTCCATAATATTTTTCTACTATATTCATTGGTGCTTTTCCTTTTCTAAATCCTGGTATATTAAAATATTTAGCACTTTGAAAATATACTTTTTTTATAGCTTCATCAAATTTTTGAGCTTCTATTGTTAACTCTAATTTTACTTCATTTGCATTTTCTGTTTTTTCAACTTTACATTTCATTGTTTATTCAATCCTTTCAAATTTAATAGCCACTATATTATAACACACTTTTCCCATTTTGCAAGGTTTTTTTTATAATTTTCAAAAAATGCTTGTTTTTTTCTACCTTTTATGATAAACTTATTGACAGTCAATTTATTTTAAGAATTAGGAGGTGCAAAATAATGGCTAAATGTGCAGTTTGTGGAAAATCTCAAAGTAATGGAAATAAGCTAAGCATTACTCGTTCACATATAAGTAAAAGAAGTCCAAGAACTTGGAAACCAAACTTAAGAAGTGTAAAAGCTATTTTAGAAAATGGTGAAACTAAAAGAATTCACGTTTGTGCAAAATGTTTAAAAGATGGTAAAGTTAAAAGAGCATAGAAGCTCTTTTTTGTTTACAAAAATGTTTTATTCATTAATGTATATTAATAAATCATAAAAATAAAGATTTGAGAATCTTCCCAAATCATTAATCTTTTATTCCAAAAACAAGTTTTACAAAACCCCTTAAGAATTTTGGAACTTTTTTTACAACAATTGTCATAAATCAAACACACTCCTTTCTTAACAT
>CAOSZT010000010.1:16389-28032 GCA_948528155.1 uncultured Clostridia bacterium
AAAGCCACATTAAACCTACACAAGCTAAAGCTACACCTATAATAAATAGCCAGCCTGTAAATGGAAGTAATAAAACAAGTAGAATTCCTAGTCCTATACCTATAAGCACCACCCCAATTGTCTTTTTTAAAGCATTAAACATATTATTACCTCCTTTTCATTTTATATATTATATTAATAAAATTATTTTATTGTTCCTTTTTATGTAACTTTTACTTTATTTCTTGATTTTTCTTATTTTACCTATTATAATATATTCAAAATATTATATTAAGTGAGGAAAATAAAAAATGAAAAAAGAAGATATTATTAATTTAGTAGAAAATCTTAAAAAATATTATCCAGATGCAACATGTAGCTTAGACTTTGAAACTCCTTTTCAAATGGTAATTGCAGTTATGCTGTCAGCTCAATGTACAGATGAAAGAGTTAATAAAACAACACCTGCACTTTTTAAAAGATGTAAATCTATTGAAGATTTCGCTGATATTGATATTAAAGAATTAGAAGATATTATTCATCCTTGCGGATTTTATAAAAATAAAGCTAAAAATATAAAATTATGTGCTAAGCAAGTTTTAGAAAATTTTGGTGGAATAGTTCCTAATAATATGGAAGATTTACAAAAATTAGCTGGAGTTGGTAGAAAATCTGCTAATGTTGTTATGCTTGAAGCTTTTGGTATTGCAAATGGTATTGCTGTTGATACTCATGCTAAAAGAATTTCTAATATGATTGGTCTTTCTAAAGAATCTGATCCTTCTAAAATTGAACAGGATTTACTTAAAATTTTTCCTACAGAATATTTAAAAGATATTAATCATTTATTTGTGTGGCATGGTAGAAATACTTGTGTTGCTAGGAAACCCAAATGTGATGTTTGCCCAATTAGTACATATTGTAAGCATTATAAAAAGACCTTTTGTTAGGTCTTTTACTTTTCCATAAACTATATGCTTGTATTGTTTTAACAGCTAAACTAGCATTCCATCCATTCTCTGAATGAGTAGATGTTTTAATTTTAATTCTTCTAATTTTTTGCATTTCGTCAAAATTTACCTGCTCTAATCTTTTTGTCCATGCAATATTTCTCCCCCAATTCCACGAATTTTAAAGCTATGGTTGGAAACTAAGCACTACTGGACGAAAACTGTTGTTAGGCACAGCTTTACCTGTGTAGTTGTCGAATGGAAACACACCTGCGTAGCTACCACTGAAAGCAGGACCTCCACGAAGGAACACTGGGTTGATAGAATTAGGAAAGTAAGAGTTACTAGAGTCCCAACTACCAGTAAGGCTAGCGCCAGAACTAGAAGTTTCATATACTGCATCTCCATATTTATTTGTATTTGCTTTATAATTTGTATTTCTATCAGTCGAATTTCCATCATACCAATCGAAATATTTATTTGGGTATGTGTCCGAATTAGTAAAATCATAATTACCACTATTAGACTTATAACTGCTTAGTATTCCTGCTACATATTCCCATGCTCCCCCTGCCATATCATATACTCCATATACATTTCCTGTTGTGGAAGCATTTCCTCCTCCTGCTTCATTATATTTATATGTTTTAGTTATATCTGTCATTATTTTATCTTTTCCATCTGTTTCGTTACTACATAATCCTGTTATTGGTGAATAATTTGTTGTATTATTATAATATGGGTTATTCCATACTTCACCATTTTTTCCATATACACTTCTACTTAAATATGCTACTGCTCCCCATTCTGTATTTTTCATCATATGTGAATCCATATTAGTATTTTTAGTATTATTTGCTCCACACAATGAATTGTCTGGCTCTGTTAAATTTCTACATACTGTAAATATACTTCCTACTGTTATATTTCTCCAACTTGTTACATTTGGTTTTACTCTCACTTTTAAATCAGTGTCAGTATCTGAACCTCCATCAGTTGCGAGTTGTGCTACTGTTGGATTTTCTACTACTGTCGAACTATTACTACTTGCCTCAAATTTTGCTACCCATATTCCTGTTAATTCTCCAAATCCTCCATTTCCTGCAGTTGTAAATGCTGGATGAACTACCCATTGTCCTGTAGTAGGTGTTGTATTTGTTATTTCTGTTGTTTCACCTATTGGTTTATTACTTTTCCCTTGCAAAAACTTTATTTCTATTGTTTGTGCTGAACTACTTCTTGTTGGTACTTTATATGCATATCTGGGTATCCATACCCAATAACAATCATTTTCTCCTCCTGTTGTTTTTACATTTGCCCAATGATTTACTCCTTCTGTATAATCATACCAATTACTTGGTGCTGTTTGTGTTAAATTATTAGATTCTTGTATTGTATATGGACTACTTGTTAAATCCCATGCTACATAGTATGTATTACTTGTATTGAATCTACTTGTATCTGGTGCATTTGCTATTGTTGTAAATGTTGGATTTTTAGGCACATCTTTTACAATTGTTCCATTAAATATATCTGATACTTTTATTTCATGATTTCCTTTTGTTGTGGTTAAGGTTTTATCTATTAATTTTTCTCCTCCTTTTGATAATACACCATATTTTTCTAATATTTCCTTTAAAATATCATCTGATATATTTCCCTCATTCCCTGTTTGTTCTCCTAATATATTTGTTTGTATTTGCTCTTTTATATCTGCTATCTCTGTTGCAATCTTTGCATCATTTGCCTTATTTAGTAATCCGTTATTCCCTGTTAATGTGGCTATGCTAACTCCTGCTAGTATTAAAAGAATTATAATGGTTACCACAAGAGCCACCAAAGTTATACCTTTTGTACTTTTAATCTTATTCATCTTTTGAAGTCCTCCATCTTATTTATTAATTATTCGTATCATATAATAACATAATATGTTTTTCAATACTTTTTAGCAAAAAAAGTAATAAAATTGTAATTATCAATGCTATTAATGTTATACTCATAAAAGTAATGATTTATCAAGTGTTTGCTATGCTATACTTGATGAACTATCAAAAACACCTAACTATCCGATTAAAAAATGTCAAAATTGTGGAATGTACTTTCATCTCTTTTTTTCGATAATCTATTTATATTAATATCAGCAATATCTGGAACATTTGGCAATTCCAATTTTATATTTTTTAATGTAGACAAAAAATTTCCATAAAAATAAGCCCTAGACCTATTTCTAAATCTAAAGCTTTTTTCCTTTTTTGAATTTTCTCGACAGTGTCGCGAAAATTCCAGACGCGTCTGTAATTTTTATATTATTCATTTTCTTCTTCAATTATATCAATATGCAAGTTCAAATCTTCTTCTGTTGGTAACACTTCTAAAATGTCTTTTGGTAATACCTTTGATATTTCATAAGAACTAACTCCTATTGGTTTGTTAATATCTCTTAATGAATATTCAACTGAAAACTTTGTTTTTTCTCTACATAATATAATTCCAATTGTTGGATTATCACTATCTGTTTTTATTAAATCATCAACTGCTGATAAATAAAAATTCAGTTTTCCAGCATATTCTGGTTTATATTCAGTATTTTTTAATTCTACAACTATAAAGCAATGTAATTTAGTATGATAAAATAACATATCTATAAAATAATCTTTATCATCTACCGAAATTTTATACTGATTTCCTATAAAACTAAAACCATTTCCTAATTCCAATAAAACTGTTTTTATTCTTTCGACCATTGCTTTTTCTAGTTCTGTTTCTATAAAACTTTCCTTTAAATTTGATAAATTCAAAATATATGGATCTTTCATCATATCTTTTGCTAGCTTGCTTTGTGGTGCTTGTAATGTATTTTGAAAATTATTAGGTTTATCCCCTAAAACTTGGCGTGTATATAAATCACTTTTGATTTGAAATGCTAAATCATCATAACTCCATCCATTTATTGAAGTCTGCTCTATGTACCACTCTCTTTGTTCTTCGTTTTTTATTTTACTAAAAATTAATATATTGTGTGACCAAGGTATCTTTTCAGAAAGTTTTTTAAGATTACCATTATTTTTACATTCTAAATAATATTTTTTCATATTAAGAAGATTTCTTTCTGAAAAGCCTTTCATATTAGGAAAATTAACTTTTAGTTCTATTGATAAATTGTTTATAAAGCTATTTCCATATTTAGCATTCTCATCTATTACTCGTCCTAAATAACTATATAATGCTAATGTTCGTATATTTGCAGTTTTGTAAATGTCATATTGTGCATTTAATATTTCATTTTTTATATCTTTAAATACTTCTTTAAAATCTTTTTCTAATATTTTTTTTTCTTCCATAAATTTCCTCTTTTCTTTATATATTTTTTATAAAAAGATTGATTTTATAATTGTTTTCTAAATTTCGCAGATGCGTCTGCGAAATTCAAAATCTTAATTTTAAAATTAGCAGATGTGTTTGCAAATTTATTAATATATTGACATTATAGCATTTATTTCCAAAAATTTCATTATAAAATCAAAAAAAGATGAACTTGTATTTATTTTTTACAATTCATCTTTCAAATATGTGAAAAGTTTATTATTTCTAAATTGTTAATAGGAGGAAACCTTTGCTATTACTACATTTTAATTTTTCGTCATAAGAGAATAGAATTATAATTATCAATGCTATTAATGTTATTCCATGAATAGTTTTATATTTTTCCATAATTTCCAATCACTCTCTTTTGTGTATTTCCTGTTTGATTATTATTCTCCTTTAATTATTTTTTCTAAAGTATCTTTTAAAATTTTTTCCCTATTTTTTGATGTATCAATGTATGTTATTCCATATTTTGGGCATTCCTTTTTTAACATTTCATTAGCATGATACCAATCATTTGCATGCTTTGTCAAATATTCTCTTGACAATCCATATGTCCAACTTTCTTCTGTATCATACTTTATACATTGGTTTACCATATCTTCCACAGTATAATTTCCTAAACCTAAACATACTACATTTGTATTACTAAAATCTATCATTTCATTTACTATTTTGGGATGTAATTGTCCACTCTCCAAAATATAACCATATTCGTTTTTATCTTTTATTGTTAGTGAATTATATAATTCTAATAATGTCCTTTGAAAATATTCTCCATGTTCAAATTCTTTTTGAATATCAACATTCTCTCTATAATATTCTTCTTGATTTTTTGCTCTAATCATTGCCCACTTTAGCGAATCACTATGGATTAAATTATAACTATTAATTCTATCTTTTATCATTTTACTTAATGTAGTTTTTCCTGCTCTACCAATTCCCATAATTAAAATATTTTTGTTCATATTATACCTCTACTTTCCGATTTTAGTAAATCATCTACTGCAATAAATAGAAATTTAATTCTCTCTATCATTGAAACATGTTCTTTATACTTCTGTTTGCCATTTTAATATTGGATATCCATTATTATATTTCCAATTTCCACTTTCATCTTTTACATCATTTATCCATATTTCTTTACTTTCTTCTGTATTTAATTTTTCTGCTGTGATACTTGTATCATTTTGATATGAATTATTTATATTTCCTGCATATGCTGGTGTAGATACTCCTGCAAAAGTATATTTTAAATTCAAATAATATGAATTATTTATATATCCTGTTCCTAAATATCCATTTACAGATGTGATTGCTCCTTTATGATAATTATCTTCTACATTTGCTATTGAATAACAATCATTTATATAACCTTCTCCACCATATGAACCACTATGTGATACTATTCCACTGGTTTCACTAAATCCTATATATCCTGATGTATAACATCTATATATTTTGCCAGTTGTACTATTAGGTGTTATTCCCATATGTTGGGCATTTGTACCATTTAGACCTGCTATTCCTCCTATATCCATACCATAAAAATATCCTGAAGTTGCACATTCTATTATATCTCCATTATTTATACCAGCAATTCCTCCTGCCCATCTTTTAGCATTAGTTTCTATTGTTGATGTCTCAACTTTACATCTATATATTGTACCTTCATTATATCCAACTATACAACCAATATCTTCTCCACTTACATATGAATCTTTTAATGTTATATTTTTTATTTCAGCATTTTGTCTAACAATTCCAAATAAGCCCCCATTTTTTTCATTTTCTTCTAATTTTAAGTATAATCCTGAAATTATTTTTCCATTTCCTTCAAATATTCCTAAAAATGGATGATCTTTTGTGCCAATTATATTATATTTTTTTGCTGTTTCATTAAATACAATCTTTCCGTTTTCATTAAACTGATATAAATTTTCATTTAATTTTAGGTCATTCATCATTTTTACATTGCATTTATTATTTGCACCTGTTGATACAATTTCTTGCATTCTTATCAAATCTTGTTCTTCATATATTGCAAATGCCTCTTTTATATTTCCATTTTTATCTTGTATTGTTGTTCTATTTTTAGGTTCTACAAATACTGTTAAATTATTTTTATAACTTTGTCCTTCATATTTTCCTGTTATTAGAATTTTACAAATATCATATGAATTTGCTTTATCATTGGCTGTTAATACATTACCTTCTAAATTTAGATTATCAGTTTTACTCTCAATTAAATAATTTATTTCTTCTATATTTGATAAATTTAATGTATTTACAGTATTACTTTTTATTGAAATATATGTTTCTATTTCTATTGGATTTGATATATCTATATCTTCTCCTATAGTTGGAATATCTTTATCTGTTTCTTGTGGCTTATCTTCTGAAAGTTCTTCCTTAATATTTAGGTTTTTATCTATTACAAATATATTTGTTACTCCATCTTTTTCTATTTTTATCTTTTTTTCAGTTATTGAATCTTCAATTATTTCACATTTATATTCTTTTAACTTTTCTTCTAAAAATTCTTGTGTTATATCATCTATTGTTGCATTTCCCTCTTTTTCTATTTGCAAATCTGATATTGCTAATATCAAAGCTTCTTTCATTTGTGCTTTTAAATTCACATTTTTAGCTTGATTTGCTTTTTCTATTAATCCATTTTGTCCTGTAATACTTCCAATTGTTATCCCAGTTAATATTAATAATATTATCATAGTAATTATCAATGCTATTAATGTTATACCTTGAATAGTTTTATATTTTTCCATAATCTCCAATCCCTCTCTTTTGTATATCTCCTGTTTGATTAATATATAAAATTTATATTTTTATTATTTTATATTTTCTCAAAATTATTGTCAACAATTATAACAAAATTTAACATAAACTTGTTATTAAATAATACTTTTTATAGTTGAGTAGTCAAAAAGCTTATATATAAATGATTTTTGGCGGACTTTTCATATGCAAAACAATTATATAGTAACATAAACTTTATATTATAATACATTTTATTGTCTAAATAAACAACAAAAACAACCATATTATTTGGTTACTTTTTAACATAATTTCTATAATATTCTAAACTATCTGTTTACTACTTAAATCAATCAACAATTCCATATTATCATCTTTTGCGACTTTATTCCTTCTAATCTCACCACATTTTTTACATTTAAAAACAATAACATAACCTTTTTTTGAATTAATTTCCATACTCACAGGAACTAAAATTCCATGGCAAGATTCTTGCCTATCACCAGGATTTTTATCAACATGTTTTGAATGTAGACAAAAAGGGCAATGATTTCTACAAGAATATCCAAGTTTTGTAACATTTTTTCCGCAATTTTCACATACAAACTCTTCATCAATTTCTGTAAATCTACTATTTTCCATAAGTTTTTCCTCACTTTCAAGTTCTGTCCCAGAGGACAAAATGTCCAATAGGGACTTTCCCTTTTGGACATTAATGTAAATCAAATGTTCCTCCACCTATAAATTCTTTTAATAGTGAATTTGTTGGTACATATTCATTTGGTATTTGTCTAAAGTATTTTAGTATATGTATTAATCTTTGTGCTTCTGCATATTCTTTATAATCTCTTTCTATTTCTTGTAATAATGGCATTGCTATTGGTTTTAATGCACTTAATTCGTAAATTAATGATGTATTATAAATTGTGTCTGCTTCTTCTTGAAAAGGAAATATGTTTTTTACCTCTCCTTCTGTAACTTTGTGCCAGGTATTTAATGTATTTAATGCAGAATATCCTCTAAATTGATAATCTCTTACTATTCTTCTTATAAGTCTTGTATCTGTTGTTGAAATTCTATTATATCTATCCATATTAAGAACTGTTAATGCACTTATATATATTTTATATTTTTGGTCTTTTGATATTTGACTTGTTAATTTATCATTTAAACAATGTATTCCTTCTATTACTAAAACTTCATCTTGTTTTAATTTTAATTTTTTACCTTTATATCTTTTTGTACCACTTTGAAAGTCAAATTCTGGCATTTCTATTTCTTCACCATTTAATAATTTTACAAGATGATTATTAAATAACTCTAAATCTATTGCTTCTATACATTCAAAATTATATTCTCCATTTGCGTCTCTTGGAGTATCTTGTCTTTCTACAAAATAGTTATCTACTGAAATTGTTACTGGTTTTATTCCATTTAATCTTAGTTGTATTCCTAATCTTTGTGCAAATGTTGTTTTTCCTGAAGATGATGGTCCTGCAATAAGTATCATTTTTACATTTTTTCTTTTAGCAACTTTATCTGCAATATTTGCTATCTTTTTTTCATGTAGTGCTTCTGCAAGCATTATTACATCTTTTATTCTGTCTTTTTCTATTGATTTATTTAATTTATATACTGTGTTTACATCTAATACTTCATGTATTTTTTCAAACTCTTCTAATGCCCAAGCTAGTTTCTTAGTTTCTACAAATTCTGGCAATTCAGTAGGATTTTTTGAACTTGGATATCTTAATAGAAATCCATTTTCATATTTAACAATATCAAATTTTTCTATTACTCCTGTCCTATTTGCTAATACTCCATAACAATAATTGTAATATTTTTCACAAAAATATATATATATTTCTTTATTTTCTTCAAAATTATATTGTAGTCTCCCTTTTGATGTATCTGTTTCTTCATAGAATTTTTTTGCTTCTTCTCTTGTCTTTACAACTTTTTCTATTTTTAAATCTTTTTTTATTATATCATGTATTCCTTTTTTTATTTTTTCTATAAATTCTTGTGTTATTTCTAGTTTATCACATTTACAGAACATTGCATTTCCTAACTGGTATTCTACTGTTAATTTTTCATCTGGGTATAAATTTTCAAAAGCTTTTCCCATTATATATACAAGTGTTCTTATATATATTTTCATACCTTCTTTTGCTGATATATCTAATAGTTCTATTTTTGCTTCTTCTTTTATCTCTGTTTCTAAATTTTTATATTCATTATTATATATACATCCTACTACTTTATATTTGCTATTTTCTATTTCTTGTTTTAATAATTCATTTACTGTTGTTTGTCCTTCAACTTCTATTTTTTTATTTTTATAAGTTATTTTCATTTGTAATCCTCCTCTTTTGATTTCGAGTTATATTTTATATTAATTTTATTGATAAGTCAAACTTTTTTCTGTTTAATTACTTACTGCTATAACTTCATTATTTTCTGCTTTAAATTCAACAACACAAGTAGATAATGCTTGTAAGTCTTCATAATTAATGTCTTCGTCAATTTTAAACACTTTCTTAGCTTTTTTCCTTTTGTTTTCTTTTAATGTTTCAATACTAATAATATTATCAATAGTTAAATTTGTATTAATATTTTTGCTTTGTTCAATAATTTCATTTTCATTATCTAAATTTTCTATTTTATATTTTAATATTTCTACATCTTTGTTTAGCTTTTCTAACATTTGTTCATAATTGTTTTCATCTAATTTGCATAACAATCTCATACTGTTGTTCATTTGCAATTGTCTTAGATTTTCTATTTGAGTAACCATTTTCTTCATTTCGTCTATAAAACTATTTATTGTGATTGCAAACTCATTTCTAAAACTATTTTCTGTAATAATTTTAATTATTTCTTGAATATTTTCTCCATAATCTAATTTTCCTATTTTTTGTAATAGATCTGAACTATCTTTGACTTGTATTTCCTTTAAATTGTCTATATCTTGATATATTTTTTCTATTTGATTTTTCTTATCTAATTGATTTTTTCTATTATCTTTTCTCATTTGTGTAAAGGTATTTTTCAATTTAACAATTTCATTTTTTATATTATTCATTTCATTACTAATTTTGTTGTTAATTTCTGTATTATCTGCTTTTTTTATAATTTCTTCTTCATTTTCTTCTATTTCTATAATACCATCTTTTTCGTTCAATATTTCAATTTCAATATTTTGCTTTGCTTTTTTTATAATGTCATTTAATAAAATATTTTTATGTTTTTCTTTTATATTTTCTAATTCTGTTACATTTTCTTTTCCATAATAATATCCATACCCTTTTCCATAATATTTATTATTTTCAATTTTCACTTTATTAAGAATAACACCTAATATTTTTCCATTAACATCTTTTATCAATTTTTTAACTTTATTTAAGTCTTTAGTTTTTGTCTTTTTGCTCTCAGCAATTAAGATTGTACTATCAACCATTGAAGATAATGCAATACTATCTGAGACTAGTATACAAGAAGTTCCATCTAGTAATATTACATCATACATATATTTTAATAATTCTAATAATTCTTTCATGTTATTTGAAGATATTAATTCTGCTGGGTTTGGTGGAATTGTTCCATTTGTTAATATATGTAAGTTTGGTATTTTACTTTCTTGTATATATTTTTTTGCCTTTTCTAAATTTTTTAATTTATCATTAGTCATTTCTTTTATAAAATCTGATAAACCTTCTGTTTTTTCTAAACCAAATACCTCATTTTTATTACTTTCATTTCTTAAATTAGTATCTACTAAAATTACACTTTTTCCTGTTTGTGCAAATGTTACTGCTATATTATTTGTTATCCAACTTTTTCCCTCTTTTTCTTTACTACTTGTTATTAATATTGTATTTTTCTTTGTAGAATACAGTATATTAGTTCTTATAGTTTTTAAACATTCTACTATATGTGCTTTTGGGTCTGTTTCTGTTATTAATTCACTTTTATATCTACTTACTGGTAATGTGCCTATTGTTTTTAATTTTATATTTTGTTCAATGTCTTTTTCATCTTTTATGGTATCATCAAAAATATATATTGTCATTATTATTATTGTTGATATAAATATTCCACAAAATAAAAATATAGCAATATCTTTTAAATGATTTACATTACAAGGCTCTTTTTCTATTTCTGCTTTATCTATTATATTTATATTTTCAAGATTATATATGTCTTTTATTTGTTCTGTAAATACTTCTGCTAATTCTTCTACTATATTTTTTGCTAATTCTGGGCTATTTTCTTTTACTGAAATTTTTAAAAATTGGGTTTTATCTATTTGTTTTGCTTCAATATTTTTTTGTAATTTTTCAATTGACATATCTAGTCTTAAATTTTGTATTGTTGTTTCTATGACGTTTGTACTTTTTACAATACTAATATATGTAGATATTAAACTAGAGTTTATATTTAAGTCTGTTTGTGTTACCTCTTTTTCATCTTTTTTGTCATCTCCAACTAATAAGATTGTTACAGATGATTGATATTGAGGTGTTTTATAATAATATGAATATATATATCCTATTACTAAATTTATTAACAA
>CAOSZT010000011.1 GCA_948528155.1 uncultured Clostridia bacterium
ATTTTCAATCTCTTGTTGTCGATATTTTCGACTACTGAATTTTTCAGTACTTTCAGCAACTTTTCTTCATTTATTTTATAATACGTCTTTGGTGGAATATCTAAATGTTTTACTTCTATAATGCCTGAACTTTCTAATACCTTAGTAGATTTTCTTTGTTTATATGGTGTTAATTTTGTACTCTTTTCTATACTTTCTTTTGTTGCAAAAAAGAATCCACTTTTTAATTGCTTTCTTTTCCTAAAATAATTATACCTACCATATAGTTCTCCTAACATAACTGCTGTATTTATTCCAAATAACTCTATTATATTTCTATTGGCTATTATAAAATTAGTTTGTATTATATTTTTATTCTCCATAGCTTGTCTGCTCCTTTATATTTTTTAAGAGCGACAAAATCGCTCTCTTCTTCAATTTGATAGTTTATATAAACCTTGATTTTTTAATAGTTTTAGTGTGTGTTGTTAAAATTACCCACGCACCTGCTTGGTGTATTTTGTCACTACACAAAGTTGAACTTTATTTTAGTATTGATTGTAGCTATAGTTTTATGACTCTTTTACTCTTTCAAGGATAATTGCTTTATTTTCATTTTCTACGTATTCTAATATTCTATCTAATTCATCCATAAACTTAAAATGAATGGTTATTTTTTTATTCTCATTTACCTCTATGTAATCAATTAATTCTGTTATAATATCTCTGTCTAATTCAGTTATATTTTTACGTGCTTTAAAGTTTTCTATCCATATACTATTTCCATTTATAATTTCTTCTTGTTTTTCTTTCTGTTTATCTAGATTGCTAATAACTTCTTTTATTTTTTCAATATCTTGTTCATATTTTCGTTTATACTCTAAATATTCTTCTTTTGTTATATAATCGTTTTTCCAATCTTCATATAAACATCTTTTTAAATTATTTAATTTTTCTATCTCTTTTTCTTTTGCTTGTTTTATATTTTCCATGTTCTCATTTGCTAGTTTTCTGGTATTAGATTTGTTAATTTTTTCTAGTAATTTTTTAGTGTCAACCAATAAGTCTATATGTAATTTGATTGTTTCTAATACTGCCTGTTCTAATTCTTCCATTTTTAGCGTATGTTTTGTACATAACTTGTTTGATTTTTTTCTGTATGTACCACATATATAATATTCATAAGTTGTACCACTTTTGTTTTTACAATATTTTTTATGCATTGCTCTACCACAATCCGCACATTTCAAAATACCTGCCCAGATGCTAAGCTCTCCACTATTTTGTACTCTAGTATCGACTTTTCGCATGCCTTGTGCTTTATCAAATAACTCTCTTTCTATAATAGGCTCATGCATATTTTCTACTGTAATCCATTCATCTTCTGGTACTTGTTCAACTTTATGCACTTTATAACTTTTTACTCTTCTTTTTCCTTGTGTAATATTTCCTATGTATATATCATTTTTTAATATGTTTCTAACTGTAGATGGACACCATGAATAATCTTCTTGCATAATTTGAGAATTATTATAATTTTGATTTAAATTTTTCTTTTTATAACCTGTTGGATTTAAAACTCCCATATCATTTAATCTATGGCATATACTTAAATTTCCTAGACCTTCATTTACTTTCCATTCAAAAATTTTTCTTACAATTTTGGCTGATTCTTCATCAATGATTAACTTATGATTATCTTCTGGATCTTTTATATACCCATAAGATGGAAATGCCCCTACAAACTCTCCGTTTCTTTTTTCTTCCATTTAGTGCTGACCTTATTTTTATTGATGTATCTCGGCAATACTCATCATTAATTAGATTTTTAAATGGTACTAATATTGTATTTGTACTGGTAGGATTTTTAAAGCTATCTACACTATCATTTATGGCAATAAACCTAATGTTAAATAATGGAAATATTTGCTCTATGTAATTTCCAACTTCTATGTAGTTTCTTCCAAGTCTTGATAGGTCTTTCACTAAAACACAATTAATATTTCCTTTTCTCATATCTTCTAGTAATCTTTGAAATCCTGGTCTATTAAAATCTGTTCCTGTATATCCATCATCAACATAAGTATCATAAACAATCAAATCATCATGTTCTTCAATAAATTCATTTAATAATGCCTTTTGGCTTGTTATACTGTTACTTTCTTGCTTGTCTTCTCCGTTGTCACTATCTTCTTGTGAAAGCCTTATATATACTGCAACTGACCATATTTTTGTTCCTTTTGTTTTTGAATTTTCTGAAGAATATTTTGATTTTCTTCCAGCCATTATTGTTTCTTCCCTCCCTTCTCTATATAATATAACGTGTCCAAATTAGAAAATCAGCCCAATCTACTGAAACTGTTAAGATTTATCTGTTATAGTTTCAGTATGCAAAATTGCAAAGCAATTTTACTTTCCTATCTTTTGTTTTAAAATATTTAGTATACATTCATTAAATTTTTTATAATTTTTAGAATATTCTATATTTACAACCATATTTCCAACTTTTATTTGATATGGATTTTCTTTTTTTTTGAGATATTCAATAAGCTTTTCTTGCATTTTTTAAATTACCTTCCTTTTGTATTTTTGATATTTAAGTTTATTAATTTAGAAAAAATTTATTACTCTTTCTCTCTATTAGGTATATGTCACTTAAAACTCAAAAACCGGTAATTATTGAAAAATTTTTTAAAATTTTTATAAACATCTACAAAAAAATAACCAGAGAATTAGTTTTTACTAATTTTCTAGTTATCTCCTTTTTTTGCTTTTTTATTCCTAAATCAATTAATTAACATTATTAGATCTCATCTTTATAACTTGTAATTTGTCGCTTAAATTTATTCTAAATGTCCTTCTGCTTCTTTTATAAAACTCATCACATTATATTTTTTTGCAAACTCATTCATTTTGTTTTCCTCCTTTTTAATGCTTCACTTTGGTCTTTATCTGGAAATACTGCTGATGGTATTCCTTTAAATATTATCACTCCCACATTTACGCCATCATATATTCCTGTTATTACTTCTCTTTCTGTTTCATTTCTATTCTGATTTTTCTTTAATTTTAGTACATGTTCTCCTGCTTTTTTTATTTTTTCTGAACTCCATTCTTTAGGAAACCATATTTGATTATTATTCCTTTGTTTCGTTATATTTTTATGAGTAGGAATATCTCCAACTCTTACACCATTTTCATATACTTTATTGATTTTATATTCAATTCCATGCTTTTTTAGTAATTCTATATTCCCTTCTCCATACCCTCCACTAGTTAATCTTAAATCTGACTTCTCTTTCTGTGCCTCTTTTATCGAACCTATAATATAATAATCTCTTACAGCTTCTGGATATCTTTCAGCAATCATATATAATACTTCTATAAAATCAACACTATTTGAACATTCTTTTACTTCTGGAAAAATTTCAGACATCCATATAAATTCTTCTTCTGTACATTCTTCAAAAAGAAATTTTATTGTATCTGTTATACTATCTGATAATAAATTTATCATCTCTTCAAAAACATCTTCAGTAAAAAATGGCTCTATTATTTTTTTTCTTTCTTCTAATAATCTTCTATATTTTTTTGCAAATTCACTCATTTTTTTCTTTTCCTCCTTTTTAATGCTTCACTTTGGTCTTTATCTGGAAATATAGTTGATGGTTTTCCATTTGTTTTTATTACTCCAACTTTTACTCCATTATATATTCCTGTTATTACTTGTCCATCTTTTGCATTTTGATTTTTCTTTAATTTTAGCACATATTCTCCTGCTTTTTTAATTTTCTTAGAACTCCATTCTTTAGGAAACCATGTCTGGTTATTTCCTGTTTGTTTTCTTCGATTTCCATGATTCGGAACATCTCCAATTCTAACACCATTTCCATATACCTTATTTATTTTATATGTAATGCCATATTTTTTTAGTAATTGTATATTACCTTCACCATGACCACCACTCATTAATCTTAACACGTCTCTTTTTTTTGATGGTTTATTAAGTGTTCCCTCATTAGAATGTACTACTGCATATTCACTAAAACTATTCTTTGCTCCAACTGTATTTAAATATCTTCCTGATTTTCCTGTACCCATATTATATCACATCCTTTCGTCTTCTTGAAATAAAATCTTTATAATTTATAAATTTTGTTTCATCTTTTAAGTCTTTAAATATAATATTGGGCATACTTCCATATACTAATACTACTTCAGGTTTTAGTTCTTTTATCATTTCTTTTAAACCTTCTTTAAAGTATTTCTTACTTTCTTTGGACTGAATACATCCATAAGTTCCTATTGATACAATTGAATTTTTTGGAATACCTAAAAATGCAAATTTTTCATTAAATACCTTATTAGTATAACTTCTTTCATCTCCCCATCTAATGTTTGGAATAACATATATACCATTTTTTTGCAAATAATATCCTATTGCCCTACTTCTATATACATTTGCTATTTGTGCAGTAAGTGGCATATCTCTATATAGCGAACAGTCTGGTGTTATAACACACTCTAAATTTTTAAAATTTTCTAATTCTTCTTTTGGATTTTTTAATATATCTGCAAATTTCACATCATGCTCATAAAAACATATTCCTCCATTATATCTAATATATTCTTTTCTTGTTTTAAAAATTGAATAAGGTATTATTTCTTTTGGTATTATTATTTTTTGTGGTTTATTTATCTTTGGTATCTCTAAATTTCCTTCAAATTCTGCATCATATACTAATTCTGAATTAAATCCGTCATCTATTATTGCTTTTTTCATTACTTTGGCCTCCTATAATCCAATTGTAAGCTAGATTATAGGGAAATTTAAGAACAAAAAATTGCACCCCAAAATATAGAATTTTCAATGCTTTCATTTTTTATATTTTTAAAAATACCTATTTTTAAACTTTTAGGGGTGCATTTTTTATTACAAATATATAAAAAAGTTGTTAATAATCTTCTTATCAACAACTTTTTATCTATTCTTCTATATTTTCATTTAATGTATTTTGAATTAACTCTTGTATTTCAAATATATCTTTATTATAGTTATACATTAAAATTGTATTATACAAATAATCTTCTTCAGAATTTATCTTTAAATTATATCCTTTTTTCTCAAACAAAATCATACTATATTCATAAGGTAGTTCTAACCCTATACAAATATATAATAATGTTGATTTTTTTGGTTTATAGTTTTCATTATTTCTTAGGTTCTGTACAAGTCTAATACTTAAATTTGAATATTCTGCAAGTCTTTCTACTGTCATTTCTTGCTCATTCATTATCTTTTTTATTGTATCTGTAAAATTTCCATTTAATGATTTCAAAAATGTTAAATTTTCTTTTAAGTTTTTACCTAGTTCAATAGGATTTACATTTGCAATTTTATTTCCACTATCTATAAACTTTACCTCTACATTTACTACTGGTTTTATTCTGCATAATACATAATTTTTTGAATCATAATTTGAATTATAATTATACTTAAATTTTAAACAACACTCTGATATATTGTTTAAAGCATATTGTGTTAAGCTAAGTTTTTTATTATTATATTTTACATATTTCTTATCATTGATACATATATGTCCATCTATATATAAGTAACTGTTTTTATCTAGTTTTTCCTTTAAATTATTATCTATCAGTCTACACATAATAAAATCTATATAGTTTATTGCATAAGTTTCATTTGTTTCCATTTTTTCTTTTGCTAAATATGGTTTTATATACTTTCCATTAACAAATTCATATATACCAACTAAATTAGTATATCCTAATTTATTTAATCGTAATTTTAATGCACTAATTGAACAATTAAATCTTGATGACATATTTTGTATTGCTTTTGATAAATCATCTGCTGTACTATTTTCGTTTATACAATTTAAAAATACTTCTGCTTCAATAACTTGTTTTGGCATTAAAATATATGATGCTATATTATTTGCTTGTACTTCTATTGTTTTTGTTTCTTCATCTCTTATACTTTTATTATCATATATACCGTTAAAATCATAATTGCTACGACTTATTTTCTTAAAATAAAAATATTTCTGATGATATTCATAATGTACACATTCATGAATTATTGTAAAATTATCTCTTAAATTTTCATCTGTATATTCTGTTTTTATATCTCCATCAATTACAATAGTATTTGATTTTACTATGATAGGGCTTACTATATTTTCATCATACACATTTATTGTTTCATCTTCAAATGTAATCATTCCTAATATAGATTGGTCTAAAGATAATTTGTTATATTGTAAATTCAAGTTTATTCTTTTCAATATTGTATTTATATTGATATTTGAATATAATTTTATCATTTCTGGAAAATATTTATCTAAAAATTTTACTCCTAATTTCTCACATTCCTCACTATTTAACTTTGGTACAAAGTCTTGTGTTAAATCAGATTTAAAACTAATATCATATTCTTCATCAATTCTTATTAACTTAAAATTTTCTTTAATTTTATTTAGTTTAGTATGAAATAATATATAATACTTTTGGTTAACTGATTTTTCATCTCTTTCATTTATTATGACAGTTTCAATATTTAGATAACCATAAAAAGATAAATTAACATCATTTTTTAAATATACATTATTTATATATATATCATCAAGTTTCAAATCATCACATAAATTATTACATTTTTGTAAATAATCATCTATTTCTTTAAATATTGTATCCTCTAATTCATCTTTCAATAATTTTAATAGTACATTATTTTTTAACATTTATTCTCCCCTACAACTTACTATTTTTCGTTATTATTTTCTCCATATCCTAAACATCTTAAATTATCTATATTTTTTCAATCCTATTATTTTACACTCACTAATTTAGTGCCTTCATTATATTTTCAGCAATTCTATTGATAACTGGTACAACAACACTATTTCCAGCCTGTTTATAAAGTCTTGCATCACTCATATCTGTAGGTAGTTCATAGTATTTAGGATATCCCTGTGCATAAAAACATTCTATTGGTGTCAATTTTCTTATTCCAAACTTTGTTTTTATCAGTGGTACATTGTGTCCCCCTTCTCCCATATTAGCAGTTAATGTTGGTACTAGGTTACTTTGGTTCTTTCTCACATATTTTCTTCTCCATTGATATACAGTATTGTCATCATCCATTTCTTCGGTTAATAATTTGTATATATTTCCCTTGTATTTTCCTTCTGTATAGTAATACTTATCATCAACTTTTGTATCGAAATTAAAAACATCTTTTATATTTTTATCTAATGTAGTAGGCATTGGCATTTGAAATCTATCAAAGTCTTCTTTATCTTTAAACGCTACAATATAAATTCTTTCTCTATTTTGTGGTATGTTACCATATTCGCAAGCATTTAATACTTGGCATTTTATTTTGTCTTTGTATCCCGCTTTTTCTAATTTTTGGATTATAGTCTTAAAAGTTTTTCCTTTATCATGACCAACTAAATTTTTAACATTTTCTAAAAATATAACTCTTGGTTTTCTTTCCTTAAATATTCTTTCCATTTCAAAGAATAAATCTCCAGTTCTATCATCTTCAAATCCTTTTCTATATCCAGCTACTGAAAAAGAAGTACAAGGAAATCCTCCTACCATTATATCAAATTCTGGTATTTCATTTACTTTAACATTATGAATATCTCTACAATCAACTTTATTTTCAAAATTTTTTTCATAAGTTTCTACCGCATATTTATCAAATTCATTAGCATATACTATCTCACATTTATTTGTTTCTAAAAATCCTAAATCTATTCCACCAACACCTGCAAAAAGGCTACAAATTTTATACATAATTATTTTCTCCTTATCCTTTGCGGCACGCCGCGATTTTATTAGTTATAGTAACAGAGTAATTAACACTCTGCCTTTCATCCTTTTTCAACTATCATTCCTCTTCTAATATTAAATATTACAGTAGGTTCTAGTTTTCTTGCATTAATTATTGATTCAATAATTCTTATATGTGGTCTCTTACCAACTTTCTGATAATCTCCCACTGTTGCTGTTTTTGATACTGGAAGTTTCTTTAATTCTTCTGAATTAACACCTGTATCATACACAAACAACATATTTAAGTCTAAATCAAATCTTAAAAATACTAAATCATCAAAGTCACACCTAGGTCCAAAACTACTTAAATCATACTCATAGTTACTTGTAGCTTTAAACTCTATTTTTCTACCATCAAGAGATTTGGCATCTCTTCCTGAACTTTTATTCCAAAGAAGATTTAAACAATAGCAACCCATAGGCTCACTTATTGCATCTGGCATATTAATACCTCTTGATACTAGACTTTTTACATATGTATTTAAGTCTTTCCATTTAAAGTATGCATCACATGTTTCTTGAATTCTTGGCTCGTCTATTTTTATTAAATATTCATCCTTCATTTATTCACCTTCAGAGTGTTATTACTCTAATGGCATTATATACTAAAATTCAAAATTTTTCTACTAATTTTACAATTAATATATTTTTTATGTAGTGCAAGAATAGATGTATTACATCTCCCCTTACAACCTTTGAAAGCAAAGCTTTCTAATAGTATTACTTTTACAAAAATGTATTACAAAAAAGCATACATTTTTATAATATATTTTTATTGCTATAGCCTTACTCTTTATAAAATTATATCAATTGTAGACAACCTGTCCACTTTTTTCTTTTATAATTAACTATTTACTCTCTGTAAAGATATATTCATTTAGGACATCATGTCCCACTTGGATTTTTAATGATTCTCTTCAATTTAAGTTTTTAGTGTGTGATATTACTTATTATTATTTGTGTAAAATTTTTTAATACTGTAGTCGATATTTTCGACACCTAGTTGTTCAAATTTTCAATCTCTTGTTGTCGATATTTTCGACTACTGAATTTTTCAGTACTTTCATAAGTTTTTCTTCATTAATTTTATAATAAGTCTTTGGTGGAATGTCTATATGTTTTATATTTAAAATTCCTTCCGTTTGTAAAATTGATGTTGCTTTTCTTTATTTATATGGACTTAATTTTGTACTCTTTTCTATGCTCTCTTTTGTCGCAAAAAAATAACCAAATTTTAATTTATTTTTCTAAAATAATTCATTCTCCCATATAATTCGCCTAGCATTACAGCTGAATTTACTCCAAATTTAGTTATCAAATCTCTGTTAGTCATTATAAAATTTGTACCAATAATATTTTCTTTTGACAATCTTGTCCTCCTTGTATATTTTTAAAGAGAAAGTAATTTTAAAATCACTTTCTCTTTGATTTGATTGTTCTATTTTCTACCTAAATTGTAAAATTTTTTGAATGTTGCTTAAAATGTAGCGACAAAATGAACCACGCACCTCCTTGTGTTATGCGATGTTTATTGCAGTTTTTATTTAAAAAAATAAATATAAACTTCAAAATTCTTATAAATTAAAAGTAATTTCAATTCTATTTTTAGAATATATCTCAATTTTATTTACAATCTCTTTTAAAAAATCATTTTCTAAACAATTTCCATTTTTAAAATCTGCAATAATCTCTCTTATTCTTGTCTCTTCTAGCTTATTACAATCATTTTTACTACAAAGTTCTATAATTAAATTATCAAGCATTTCTATTTCCTCTTTTGCACTTGCATATTGTGATTTAAATTCTTCTATTGAAATATACTGTTCACATTTCTTTTTATACAAAACACTTTTCTTTCTTTCTAACTTTCCAATTTCATTTTTATATGCTTTTATCTTCTTCATATTTTTATCATTTTCTTTATAATATTCAATTAATCTATTAACTACTTTATCTATTTCAAACAATTTTAATCTTTTTATAACTTCATTTTTTATAATCTCATTTAAATCTTTTTCTCTAATATAAGTTTTATTTTTACATTTACTTTTATAAGCCACACTACAATTAAATCCTGCACTATCATATAGAAGCGTTTGTCTATCTGCTGATTTATAAATTTTATATTGCAACTTTCTTTTGCAATACCCACAATACAATAAATCTTGTAATAAATAATCATATTTTACATTTGTAATGACTTTTTTATTAAGTTTTATTTTTTGTACCATATCATACTTTTGTTTTTCAATTATTGGCTCATGTGTATTTTCCTTAATAATCCAAGTATCTCTATTATTATTTTTTTTACAAGTTTTTGTTATACAATTACTTTTATATTTATTCAAAATTGTATTTCCGGCAATAAAATGGATTTCTTAAAATATCATTTATTTGTTCTGAGTTCCACTTTTTAGTTGCATTTTTTAATTTCATATATCTACTTGGATTTTTTATTTTATTAGTATTAAGATAATCTGCAATTTGACTACCTGTTTTCCCCTCTATGTACATATCATAAATTTTTTTTATATTATCTGCTACATTTTCATCTATTACTACCTTATGCTTATCAAACTTATTCTTTTTATAACCATAAGGAACATAATGTTCAACAAATTGACCAGCCTCTTTCATTGCACTTTTATTTGCCCTTATTTTTTTTGAAATATCTGTAATATAATACTGATTTGCTATTCCTCTAAGCATTATACTATCATCAATCTCATACCTATCACCACTATCTATAAACTCTGTAACAGAAATAAACCTTATATCATTATCTGGGAAAAATATTTCTGTATACCAACCAGTCTTATTTTTATTACGAGTTAATCTACTAATATCTTTCACTATTACCATATTAATAAAACCTCTTGATATATCTATAATCATTTCATTAAGTGCTGGTCTTGAATCTAAAATTCCTGAATACCCATTATCTACATACTCCTTAACTATTTTATATCCATTTTGCTCAGCATACTTAGTTGTAATTTCTCTTTGTGCTTCTATACTATTATTTTCATCTTCATTTTCTCTTGATAATCTCAAATATATTCCTGCTTTATACGCCTTCACATTAGACCACCATCCCAAAAATATCATATTTGTAATATATGTATACTTTATTATCATAATCAATTTTAATATCATAAATTAATTCTGATATAAACTCTTTACTCAAACTTTTAAAATTTAAGATATTTTCCAGTAACTTATCTACTTCATTTTGTATTATAACAGGTTTATTATCCTCCTCTTTTGTTAGTAATTCTAACTCTTTTTTTATTCTATTTCTTTCATCAGTTTTTTCCTTATAATATTTTTTATAATCCTCTTTATCAATCAACTCATCTTTAAAATCCAAATAAAGAATTTTAATATCTTTTTCTATTTTTTCTACTTCACCCTTCAAAAATTCTATATTATAATTTTTACTATTTTTTTTACCTTCAACTTGTTCTTTTAAAATCTTCTTCTTCAACTTCTCTTTATCCAATTTTCCAAGTACTTGTCTTAAATTTTCACAAACAATTTGATTAAGTATATTTTCATCAAAACCTCTACTTCCTTTAATACAATTTTCTCCCTTATATCTCTTTAATCCATTTAAACAACACACTTTTTTGGATTTTATTTCCTCTGAATTATCTCTTTTATATTCAACTTTTAATGTCATTTTACCATCACATTCCTTACACTTAACAAGACCATTCAACTCCCATTCATGTTTTTTTCTCTTTATAGTCTTATTAACATTTCTGATATTTTGCACTTTATCAAATAACTCTTGTGTAATAATTGGTTCATGTGTATTATATACGATTTTCCACTCTTCTGGTGGAATATATTTTACTTTTTTAGACTTATAACTTAAATTAATTCTCTTCCCATATTCCAAATGACCTAAATATACTTTATTAATTAGCATTCGTCTTATTGTCTCTTCTCTCCATTTGTGCCTGACTTCGCCATCATTTCCTGCATTATTAGGACTTGGTATACCATCAATTTGCAGACCATTTACAATCTCCAAAATCGACTTTCTCTTACTATACTCTACATATATTCTTTTAACAATTCTTGCCTCTGCTATATTAACTACAAGTTTATGTTTATCTTTCTTTGATTTACAATAACCATAAGGAGCAATAGAGCCTAAAAACAATCCCTTCTCTTTCCTAGCCCATACACTAGATTTTATTTTTCTTGAAATATCCTTACTATACCAATCATTTATAAGAGTCTTAAACTGTATCATATCATTATTAGAATTTTTCAATCCTGTATCCACATTATCCAAAACAGAAATATATCTTATATCTCTCTCCAAAAAATACAGCTCTATAAAATAATTAGCCTCAAAGCTATTTCTTGAAAGTCTTGATAAATCTTTAGTTATAATACAATTAATACTACCACTTTCTATATCCTGAAGCATTCTTTGAAAACTAGGTCTATTCGTATTAAGTCCAGAATAGCCATCATCAATATAAAAATCAACTAAGAAAAAATCTTCTCCTAAATCATTTACTTTTTTCTCAATAATACTCTTTTGACTCACAATACTATCACTAACAACTTTATCTCCATCTTCCTGGGATAACCTTAAATAAGCAGCCACTTTGTATTTTTGAATCATACTCAACACCTCTTCTATAATTACTAGTAATTCAAAACCAACTAATAACCATTTGTGAATATAAATACTTTAAACAATAATAATCAATTTAAACATTCAAATTGAATTAATTTGTGAAACTGCATATTTACATACAATATCATATAATTTATCAATATTTGGGACATTTTCTACACATTTTGTTATGACTATAAACTTCTTATTATCTAATTCATAATTTGTAACACTTTGTTGTATTTTATCATCTTGTACCACACAAACACCTCCTAATACTTCTAAAAAATATTAACATTGTATCAAAAATATGACTAAAACTAATCTAAAAAAACATAAAACACCCAATTATATATAGTAATTCAAAGCTTTATATATAAACAACAAAATAAAAGCAAAGCAAATAAAAAATGAGATTCAGTTAAAATATAACTAAATCTCATTTTTATAATAAACTTTCTCAAGGAGTTCCATAAAGGTACAATTTATTACTAAACTATATCAAATTTACTAAAAGTTTTTCAATCCAAAAGTAATAAACTTTACTGCCTTATTATCAACACTTGTTATATCTGTTTCTGTAATGCTCTCTAAATTCCAGATGCTCTCATCTAAAAGCAATCTACTCTTATAAAACTCTTCTGTTAGCAACTCTGCATTAATAGCTACACTTATACCATCTACAAGCTCACTTTCAATTCCATTAGCCTCTGCATTTTGATAACAATTTTCAAAAGTTGCACTAGCTCCATCCACAACAGTCGCTATAAATTTATTAATTGGATTATTATTTTGCTCTAATTTATTAATCATAGCTGAATTTCTAACAATCAAATTTCCATTTGCAACCTCAGCAACAAATCCGCTCCAAGTTACAGCATTATCAGGATACATTGTACTTACACTACAACTCATATAAACATTAGCTATTACATTTTCAATAGTAACATCACCTTGTGTTATGGATACTATACCACTACCACGTGTACCACTTCCATATATTTCTCCTTGTACATAGCAATTCTTAATACTTCCACCTGTTTTAACAGAAACCATTCCAGCCAACTTACTTCCATAGCTTCTACCATTTATATAAAGTTTCTCAATATGAATATTTTCATAATTACAATTTTCATCTTCTAAGGTCACTGTTGCAACATTAGTATTTCCTAACATCGCCATATTAGTAAATTTCATATTAGTAAATGTAGCATTTGATGATTTTAAAGCAAAAGCTGCTATTTTACTTCTCATTGGATTACTTGTACTCCAATCAATAAATCCATTTTTCCATTTTACTGCATAAGAGTAATTTTCCATATTTAAGCCATCTACTTTTCCTGAAAAATGTTCAAATAGTGCTGCATTCGATAAATTAGAAATTGTATGATTATTACCTTTAATTTCTCCATAAAATTCACCTGATATTACTGTCTTAGTTCCTACTCCTGTAGCCTCATACTTAATATTAGAAAAATCAATATCATTTTCAATAGTAAATACCGCATCTGGATGAACTTGAATTAAATTTATAAACTCTTCTGCTGAATGTATTTCATACATATCTATTTTATGAATTAGGGTTTTCTCATTTGGGTCATCATTTTTCAATTTTGGAATACACTCCTCTCCCACATTATCAAAATCCCAAATATCTATATTCCAGCCTAAAGTATTAATATAAAATTCTTCATTTGTTACATTCTGTTTTGATGCAACACTAATTTTTCCTGTAAAATCAACATCTTCTCTTGTCAATGTAGATATTCCTGTATTATCTTCATACTCGTAATTTCCTTCAAAGCTCTCAAATTGATCACTTGCTGTCCTTCCATCAAATTTATATTTTTTCATTTGATTTCCTAGTGCTATATTATTTTTAACAACAGAATTATTTTCTGCCTTTCCTATAAATCCTGAAACTCCCACATTACCAAATGCTTTTAATGTACTAAAACAATTTATAACACTAGATTGTCTTAAAATTCCAACTAATCCTCCTACATCTTGATTTCCTGTAGCATTTCCAAGAGAATAACAGTTTTCAATAATTGTATTATTAATAACGTCTCCTATTAATCCTCCACAAGCAGTACCTGTTGCTAATATTGCTCCATTACTACTACTTGCTTTGATATGAGATTCTCCTACATAACCTACTAGTAATCCTACTCTATTAGTTCCATTTACATTTCCTCCAGTTATATGCACATTTTCCAAATCTCCAAAAGTCATTGTACCAATTAATCCACCTACATTTTGATTTTTAGTTGATACAACAATATTTTTTGCAACAATATTTGTAAGTTCCACTTTATCTGCTATTTTAGCAAGTGCTCCTACATCTGTTTCATTTTTATTAACATTACTTCCTTCTATCTTCAAATTAGAAAGCTTAGCATAACGAATAGTGTGGAATATTGGAACAGTATTTCCTTTCAAACTATAATTTTTTCCATCTATTTCTCCTATAAACTCACTATCTATAATCGTTGTTGTACTCTCTAAAGTAGAAAGGTCAATATCATTTTCAAGTATAAAGTTTTCATCTGGATATTGTTTTATCAAGTTTTGGAATTCTTCTGCATTATGTATTTGATGAACTGGTATTTCAATTTGCATAGTTTGATTTGGATCATTATTTTTTAATATTGGTGTATTACAATTAGATATTGCACTAAAATCCCAAATATCCTCATTCCATCCTAATATATTAGTATAAAATTCTTTACTTGTTACATTTTGTCTGTTTGCCACACTTATTTTCCCTGTAAAATCAATATCTTCTCTTATTAGTGTAGAAATTCCTTTATTTCCTTCATACTCATAATTTCCTTCAAATTTTTCTAGTTGTTCCTGAACAGTTCTACCATCAAATTTGTAATGTTGTTTAGTTTGATTTCCTAATGCTATATTATTTTTAACAATAGAATCAGTAATTGACTGTCCTACAAATCCTGCAATACCTTCTGTTCCATCTACTTTTGTGGTACTAAAGGAATTCATTACTGTAGATGCTTTACTTAAAAGTCCTACAAATCCTCCAACATTTTGATTTCCAGTTGCCTTTCCTACAGAATAACAGTTTTGAATAGTTGTTCCATTAGTTACTTCTCCCATAAAGCCACCAACAGCATTACCTGTACCTGTTGCAGTTCCATTACTACTACATGCTTTTATGTTAGAATATCCAACATAACCTGCAAATGTTCCTATACGGTTAATTCCTGTAACATTTCCTCCAATTATATGCACATTTTCTAAATCTCCATAAGTCATAATACCAATTAATCCACCTGTATCATCTCTTTTGTTTGCAACTGTAATATCTTTTCCTATTACATTTTTAAGTTCTATATTATCTGCTATTTTAGTAAGTGCTCCTATATCTGTTTCATTTTTATTTATGTTACTTTCTTCTATTTTTAAGTTTTCAATATAGGTATGTCGAGCTGTATGGAAGATTGGTACTTTATTTCCTCTTAAAGTATGGTTATTTCCTTCAATTCTTCCCATAAATACACCATCAATAATTGTTGTTGTACTTTCTAAAGTAGATAAATCAATATCTTGTTCAATTACAAATGTTGCTTCTCTATGTTCTTTTAATAATCTTTCAAATTCTTCTGCATTTGTAATACTATATTTTTCTCCTGTCATTGTTACATCATTTGGGTCATCATTTTTTAGTTTTGGTAATCCACCATTAGCAATTCTGCCAAAGTCCCAAATATTGCTGTCCCAATTTAAGTTCTGAGTATAGAATTCTTCTTTTTTAACTTCTGTTCCATCTACTTCAGTAATTTTTCCTGTAAAGTCAATTCCCGTTCTTGTTGTTGTTGATTTTCCTACATTTGATTTATTTTCATAGTTTCCACTAAAGTTTGTGAATTTATCAGTAGCTGTTCTACCATCAAATTTATATCCTACAGTTTGATTTACTAAAGTAATATTATTTTTTATAATAGAGTTGTTAGTTGTTTGACCTGTAAAACTTGCTATACCAGCATTTCCAGTAGCTTTTGTATTACTAAAACAGTTCATAATATAAGAGGTATTAACATAGCCAATCAATCCACCAATATCTTGGTTTCCTTGTACTTCTCCTATTGTATAACAATTTCTAATCGTTGTTTTACTATAAATTTCTCCAATTAGTCCTCCAGCTGCATTTCCTGTTGAACGTGCTATTACATTTGCACTACACTCTTCTACTTGGCTTTGACCAACATAACCAGAAATTCCTCCAACTCTTGTTGTTCCTAATACATTGCTTTCTGTTACATGTACATTTTTTACCAAACTGTATACCATACTACCTATTAATCCACCAACTTGTTTATTTGTAGCAGATATTGTAATATTTTTACCTTGTACATTTTCCATTTGGCTATATTCTAGTGTTTTAGCAAATGCTCCTACATTCATTAAACTACTGGTTATATTACTATTTTCTACTTGTAGGTTAGAAATATAAGCAAATTTAATGTTATTAAAGATTGGAATTGTATTTCCTGTTAATTTGTGTCCTTGCCCATCTAGTTTACCCATAAAGTATCCATCGACAATAGCATTTCCTTCTGTTATGCCAGAGAAATCAATATCATTGTCTAATACATAGTAAGCACGAGGATTTTCAGTTAATTTTTGTTTAAATTCTTCTGCTGTTTTGATATGAACTTTTTGGATATTTCCATCTAATACTTCTGCTCTAAAGTCATCGGTTACACGTTTTAAGTAATGGTAGTTCACTCTTCTAACATTCGTACTACTGCTAACATTTCTATCATTGTTTGAAGCATCTAGTTTTAATGCATCTACATATTTTTCTACTAATTCATCTGAATTTAAGTATGGAATGGTATTCCAACTATTTTCCATCAATTCATAACGCATTGTTTTAAATTTCTTCCATGTCATATTTGGATCTTTGGTTACTTTTTTAATGGCATCTAAGTCATTATTACTCTTTCCACTAAAGTAGGTTATATATCCTCCGTCATATCCACCAATTCCTAGCATTTGCCATGATGTGTAAGTAAATCCATAAGAATGGGTTCTTCCTTTTTCATTATATGGTTGATACCAACGTCTTATATACATATGCTCTGAACCATATAAACCTTGTTCCCCTGTTTGTGCAACTGGTTTAGTTACACCTGGTTTAATGGTAATTTGATTATCATAGATGTCTTCCACTGTTTTTAAGTCCATTTCTTCAAATTCTTCTTTGGTAATTGGTTTCCATCCTACATTAGCATAATTTCCTGGTGCATTTGGATAGTAAATTTGTACTGCCACTTTTGATTGTTCTTCTGGTGTTAATTGTAAAAATGCTTTTGCTTCTGCATAGTCTAAAAAGTCTATTGCTTCAAACATTCTTTTATAATAACTTTCTATTTTTTCTGTAGAGTTAATTCTTTCCGTAGTTAAGTTTGTAGTGATTACTTGACTACTATCATAATTATAACTTAAGTTAAAGTTTACTGCTCCATCTCCAAATCCTTGCGTTGTATTTCCGTCTGTATAATCCTCTGTTCCTGATCCATCATTATTGTTACATCCACCGACTGGTCTAAATCCATTTCTCTTGAAGAATAAGTAGTTACATTGGTTATGACCTGTTTCATGTGACCAAGTACGCCCATAACTTGTTAATGTATTATCAACAACATAGTAAATTCTTTGGGAACCAGAATAGGCTGCTACTGCTCTTATTGTAAACCATTCATTTAATAATTCATTAAAGTTTTTACAGAAAGGGTCAGTTGATTTTCCTTTTTTCTGTTCTCCTAACACAGGTAAAACCGTTGTATCAATTGATACGTCACATACTTTATTAAAGATAGATGGTTCGATAAAACCTGCTGCTGTAGTATAAAATACACCAATTTGGTTAGCAAAATTTTTCATTAAATTTTGTAGATTTTGAATTTGTGCTTGATTTCCTGGTTCTCTTATATAAAGTCTTTGAGAACCTACTAAAAATGTCGTTGGTGCTGATATCATATAGCCTGAATCTTCTGGTAAGGTTAACATTGGTAAAATAAATTTTTTCTGTTTCTTTAGTTGTGTCCAAGCACGATAATCAATACTGTCTTCATATCCTTTTGCTGATGTTTCTACTAACATACCATTAAAGTTCTCTGCAAACCACTCATTTGGGTCTTGATTATTGGCAAACATTTTAATGTTATGTTCCACAAAATCACTAACTGTTGTGAAGCCAACACAAGGTCCTAAACTTTCTTCATAGAATAAGTAAGAAACATGAGTACCTAATGAAGTACTTGCTAAACATAAGTTTACTAAATTGTTTGTATTTACACCTGTATTGTATAATTCTCCTTTAAAGAATACAATATCACTTACTTTCATGTTACTAACTTCAAAGCCATAAAAACGTGAATAATAGTTATAAGCAAACATAAATTGTTTTAACTTATTCGTACTTTTCGTTAAATAATCATAAATATAATTGTTTAAAATAGAATTATCTATTGTTAAACTATATCCATTTACATTTCCTAAAAAGTTTAAAACAAATTGTTTTGCACTTTCTTCTGTTTTAATTGTTTCATCAAAGAAGTCTTTATAAATACGGTCTCCTAAGTTGATTGGCGCTACTAATGGTTTTAAGTCTCTGTCATAATCTAACGTTAGAATGTAGTCCACTAATTTTTTTACAATTTCTGCATCTTGTTTAATAACATATTTGTCAAAGTTATATTCAATTCCTAGTTCTTCTAATTTATAAGATACCACATGGTTATTCATATTTTTAAACTTCACTTGGTATTGCTTTGTGGTGTCATCTGTAAATACTACATTGATATGGTCTATACTTTGATGGTTTTCTTCGGTAAGAGTTAGCACAAATTCATTTTTATCATTATATGGTAAAATGGTTTTGATTTGTTTTTGATTTAATACGTCGTCTTCACTAATTCTTGCCCCATCTACTACCAAATATTTCGCGTCAAAGAATGGCATTAGTTTGTATAGGTTTGAATAGGCTACTTCTTTTTTAGGGTCATAGTCTTGCATCTTCTTTAATCTTTCCACATCTGGAATGTAGTTTCCTGTCGTTGCCCCTTCTTGTTTGTTATTTGGGTCATAACCTTTTAAAGTTGGTATATTTTCATAGTTTTTATCGTCTAAATTCCAAATTTGGTCACTAAATCCTGCTTGCTCTTTGCAGAATTCTCCACTAAATTCATTTTTAGCAAATTCTTTAATTCGTCCACTTGAATTTTCGGCATTTGCTGTTAAATTCGATTCTGTCATTTCGTAATTGAAGGTATCTGGGTCTAATGTAATAGCACTTCCATGTGTTTTATAAGATTTGCTTCCTTCTGCTAAACTTATATTTTGTACTAGTTTAATTCTTCCTGCACCATTTGCATTTCCAGCAATTCCTCCTACGTTACCTGGCCCTGACGTTCCATTGATATTTACTTTTGCAATACAATGTTTAATGGTATTTTGTTGATACATAGAATCTTGAACACCACCAACAATTCCTCCTACTTCCCAAGAGCCTTGAATTTCTCCTGTTACATAACAGTCTTCTATGGTTGAACCATATCCTATTTCACCAACAATTCCTCCTACTCTTCTAGAACCCGCTCCTCTTTGTGCTACTATGGATAGATTAGTAACACTACATTTTTCAACTCTACTACCACTTAATCTTCCTGCTATTGGTCCAAATGTATAGAATTGGCTATAAGTAGAAATGGTTGAATTTTTGATGTGGACATTGCTAACAACTGTTTTACTGTAAATTTCATTGGCAATAAATCCTTTTTGCCATGAACCTACTTTACTTGTTATATAAGCATTTTCTATTACAAGGTTTTTAATGGTTGCTCTTTCTATTTCGTCAAATATTGGTTTTTGTAAATTGTAAATGGTATGCCCATTTCCATTAATGGTTCCCTCAAACATACCTTCTCCAAAATAGGTTAAGGAATCTACTTCATATTCAGAAGCATCATAATCTTTGGTTAGGTTAAAGGTTTTTGTTGGATATTGTCTCATTTGATAAAGTAAGTCTTCAAAAGATTCATTTTTTACATAAGAACCTGTATTTCCCATAACACCAAAAGGTACTTCTACTTTTGCTTGTCTTTCGTCTCCTTTGTAGATTATCGTATTTTCTACATCTAATTCTAAAATAACTTTTCTTTGCTCAACTCTACAAGCTTTTACATTTGTATGCATATCTGGCATATTTTTCATTTTTACTTTTGCTACATAATTTTCTGGATTTTCAATTATTTCATTACTATCAATATTCTTTACTTCCATTGGAAATCCATAATATATATGATATAATCTAACATCTTGTATATCTTTTAGTTGGATTTTTCGTTCTGTAAAATCGATTTCTTCTTGTAACAATATTTGTTCTTGGTATTCATTTTCGCCAGCACCTAAAGCATTGGTATCTAGGTCATAATTAGCCTTTACTTTTATGTTATAGTATTCACTATCTATTTTATCAAATGTAATTTCATTGTTATTAACTGCTAAATCTTGAGTTTTTATTTCATTTTTGTGGTCATCTGTAATTACAATTTTTCCATTTGTTATAGTTGTTTCTTCATCATTTAGATTAAATGTTGCTATTATTTTGTTTTTGTCTGTATCGTCTTCTTTGTATCCAAAGCTTGTAACTGTTGGTTTTTCCTTTAATATCTCTATTTTTACTTTTTGTTCTGGTTCTATATCTAAAAATCTCTTATTATTTAATATAATTGTTTCTAATTTGTATTCTTTTACACCACTTTCTTCTAATGCTGGTAATTTAGTAGTATAAATGTTAGTTCCTTCTGTATGTGTTAAAATATATTCATTGCCATCTATAATTGCTTTTTCTGGTAAAAAGCTTGTTGAATTAGTACAATTAAAGCTTAAAATTATTTCTTCTTTTTTATTAAAATATTTCGTGTCTTTTTCTTTATTTGATGTTTTTATGTCAGTTACTTGTAGGTTATAATCACCAACTAACATAATTTTTGTTTCTTTAATAACTTGATTTTCTTCTATATTTTCGTCTCCTTCTGGATAACGATTATAGTTTGCAATAAATTTTGCAATATATTCTTTGTCAATTTCTACATTTTCAAAAATTACTTTTCCATGTTCACCATCTTTTTCAATAGTTGGTTCTTGCACTACTTGTTCTGGTATTCCATCTGTTGCTGGTTTTACTAATTGTACTTTTCCTGTAATATAGCTATTATCTGGATCTACTAATGTAAATGTTACAGTTACTTTATTTTCTGCTAAATTATCTTCTTGTTTGATTTCTTCAATTTTTGGCATATCTTTTAAAACTGTTACCTCTACTGTATTTTCTACATTTGCTTCTGTTTCATCAGCAAATAATATTTTACTAGTAATAAGTTCTAATACTTTTGCCTCTTCTCCAACCTCTGTAACTACTTCATACACTCCATCTGATTTTTTAGTTGCAATACAATCTAAGTTATTAACACGAATTTTTACAATTTCACTTTCACTATTAGTTTCAATTTCATATATAATTTTTACAGTTGCATTTTTTTCTAAAACATTTGCATCTACTTCTGCTTTTTTTATTTTTGCAAAACTACTTGCTATAATTTCTTTTTCTAATAGCACACTATCTGTTACAATATGGTCTTCTGTTTCTTGATAAGTTGCAATAACTTTAATAATGTATCTATTTGTTGTTTGAGTATTAAATATTTTTTCTATAGTTCCATTTTCTATTTCTTCAATAGTTATATCTTGACTTGCAATTATATTTTCTCCACTATCATATAGTACTACTTTAGCTGATTGAATAGATTTTGCATCATCTTCAATTTCAAAAGTTACTTTAATATTTTTATCTTGTATATTTTCCTCTGTTTGTATATTAGATACTATTGGTTTTTGAGCATCAATTGTTACAGTTACTGTATTTTCTGTTTCTAATATAATTTCTTTTCCATTTTTTAATTTTACTTTTTCAATAGTAATTGTGTTTTCTCCAACTTGTTCTAATCCATCAATAGTTGCTATATACATATTTTCTTGTTTTGTTACTTCATACTCTTTGTTGTTTACAGTAATAGTACTTGGCTCAAAGTCAGCACTATTAGTATTTTCAAATGCAATATTTGTACTATTAAATTCGATTGTAATTGGTTCTTTTTTGGCAAATTTGTTAATTTCTTGACCATCTTTTAAAGTTTGAATATTACTTATACTTAACTTATAATCTAGTGCCATAGTAAATTCTTTACTAAATAAGAAAGATTCTCCTTTGTATTCTTTTCCTTCAATTTGGTCTTTTGCAAGATTATATGCTACATTAATAACCACTCTATATGTTTTTCCATCTTCTACTGGTACTTCTTGTCTATTTTCTCCTGCTGTTATATTTGTTTGTACAATTTCTATTTCTGAACCTTCTGATTGTGTTTCTATTATAGTTTGTGTTTGTTGAACTTGTGCTGATGTATTTGAAATTTCATAAACACTAAATTGTGCAGATGTAATACTTTGTTCTTCATCTACTAAATTAAAGTTTATATATGCTTTTCCTTCAAATGTTTCTTCTAATGTATAGCTATTTTCTTCTATAAAAGGTTGTTCTTTTAAAACACTTACAGAAAATGTGTCATTCATTTTAACTTCTGCTCCTGTATTTAAAACAACTTTGCTTATTTCATATTCTTTTTTTCCTGCTTGTTCTCCTACATTTACTTTTATTTTATATACTCCACTTTCATTTTGTATTGTATATTCTTGCTCATTCATTATAACTTTTTCTAATCTTACATCGTCATAATTAATAATAGCTCCAAATGTTATTTCTATTTCTTCACCTTTTTCTGGATAATAGTTTTGTGTATCTAGGTCTATTAGTTCTACAGTGTATTCTCTTTTATTTTCTATTTTTTTTATTAAAAGTGATAAGTCAGTTACTGTAATTTCTCCATCACTATTCATATCTGCATTAGAAATCTTGTCTTCTGGCAAATCTTGTATATGTATTAAGTGTCTTTCTAATAAACTAACATCCTTGTAATCTATTATGTCATCATCATTTAATTCACCTTTAGAAGAAATTATATTAGTAGCGTAAATAACTCCTAAAGATAGAATTAGAAACAATATAAAACAAATACTAATTATTATTATTTTCTTCGTTTTTTCTTTCATTGTATTTATATCCTCCATTTTCAATTTAGTTTTACTTGTTTTTTTATTCTAGTTTTAATAAATCAATCAAAATTAGTTTCATTTGTGCTAAGTCATTTATGGTAATTTCTCCATCATTATCAATATCAGCTGACTTTAATTTTGTTCCTTCTAATAATTGTTCTTCAATAAGGTGTAATTTCAATTTTGCCATATCATTAATAGTAATTTTTCCATCACTATCAAGATCTCCTATTACAGAAAGTGTGTATTGTAGTGTTTTTCCTACTTTTATTTTTGTTCCTGTTGTAACTATTGCATTTTCTTCTAATGTTTTTCCTTGTTCATCAGTAAATACTATTTGTGGCTCTGTTGTTACATTTTCTAATGTTACATTTGTTTTGAATTCTGTTACTGTTGTATTTGGTAAAATTCTTTCAATATAATTTTCAGTTATAGTATATTTATTTGAGGTAATTTTTTCTTGTTTTGGTTCTTCTGGTTTTTCAGTTTGATCTTCTAATATATTAATAGTTGCTTTTGTTTCTGCTATATTTATATCTTTTTCTCCTTCAGAAGTTACTATATCTTTAATTTTTATTTCTGTTTTTGTTGCTTTTACTTCTTGTTTTGTTTTTAATGTAATATTTACTATGTCTTCTGGTGCTTTACTTCCTCCTCTTTTTATAGCAACAAACTCTCCTGTTGTTTGGTTATATTGTAATTTTTCCCAATCATTTAAACTTTGTAAATCTTCTTGTTTTACTTCTTCAAATATCTCTTTATTATATTCTAATGTTGCTTTATAAGCATTTATCCCATCTTTGATTTGTTGATATTCATCAAATCTTAGAGTAATTGTTATTTCTTCTCCTCCTTTTAGTTCATTAGTTGATGTTTTAGCTTGTGCTACTAAATTTGCTGTTGCTAAGATGTTACTTGCTAACATTGTTAATGTAATTAATAATATTATGACAACTACTTTCTTTTTCATATTATCACATTCCTTTTCTTTATAATACTATTATTTCTTAGAATTATAGCATTTTTTGTCTAAAACTTCAATAGTATTAAAATTTTAATTTTTTATGTTCCCCATTATTACTTACGCATTCTTACTTTGTGAATTTTTTATTTCTTTTTTACAATTTTATTAATTTTTGTTTACAAAGTTTTCAGAAAAGACATTAATCATAGAAAAAAACTAATTACTTTCAATTAGCATTAACATATTTTAATTTTTCTCTATATATCCGTAAGATTTTAAGATACATCACTTTTTTGTCTTTTGCTTTTTCCTCTTTTCTAAATGGATTTAATAATTGACATTTGACATAAAATATGATAATATTTTTATTATTCAAATTTGAATTTCTCTTGCTGAGAATAGAAAATAAACTAAAACAGCAAGGGATTATCCTTTGCTATTTTAGTTTATATAAATTATTATAAGACAAAGGAGATAGAAATATGAAAAAAATAATAATGTCCATCATCGTAACTACAATATGTTGTGTATGTTTATGTGCTTGCGGAAAATCAAAACAACACAATTCAAATTATGAAGATACTATCCAAATGTTAACAAATTTTGAAGAAGCAACCTTATATTTCAATGACTCTAATACATATGTCATTGAAGCTTTATATGCAATGAAAGTAATGGATTGGGAAAAAAGTATCGTGTGCTTTAAAAAAGCACTAGAATTAGTAAAAGATGTAAAAGCAACAGTATCTACTGTTATTTCTTCCCCTAATTTTATTTCAAAAGAATTAGAAAAACTTGAAAAAAATTATGAAGAAACTATTTCAAAACTTTCTGAAGAAGAAATAGATGAGGCTATAATTCTCACGGACTCTGGAACATATAAGTATAAATTGTTATTTATTTCTCTTAATGCTTTTTCGTATCTATATGAGATTAGAACGTTTGAGCAATTGCCAGATAATAAAACTAACTTAAAAAATAATTGCTGGAAATTTGGATTTAATGATTTTGAATGCCCAGAAATTATTGATAAGCAAGATTTATATTTAATATGGGCAAAGCAATTTTTTGAGGAATTTGACGAAGATACATTCTTGAAAGAAGTTAAAGTCTTAAGAGAACATGATAATTTGTCAAGTCCAGAATATAATCAAAAATGGACAAATTTTATTCAAAATTTCATATTAGCAACAGAAGAGGGTTACTATTATAGTACCCCTTCTTAATCTTTTTTACAACAAATTGCATAATACTATCTATACATTCGCCTTTACTTTGTTTTATAGACTTTTTCAAATGTGCATTAAGCAACTACTGCAATAAACTTACACCTACCTATCTTTTATGTCATATTTTTATTAGTTTAGGACAACTTTTACCTTCTCTGTATCTTGTTTATTTTTAAGGTTTCGTCAAATATATATACCTCTATTTTTTCTAACTTCCATAAGCTGACACCTTGTTGATGTCCGCCCTCTCCTGTTGGATTGTATAATGTAACTAAAACAACGACTTCGGGGTCTTCTATAGGTGCAACACCTACAAAAGATGTAACATATTTATTTGTATTAACTCCATCTTCTGATGTCCCTGTTTTTCCTCCTATTCTATATCCTGCTACTTTAGCATTTTTACCTGTTCCTTCTGCTACAACTGATTCCATCATGCTTAAAACTTTTTCTGATGTTTCTTTAGAAATAGCTCTAGATTTTATTTTTGTTTCTATGTCTGTTTTCTCATTTGTTTCACTATCAATAACTGCTTTAACTACTCTAGGTTGAATTAAATTACCACCATTTGCAATAGCGGAAATAGCTGTAACAAGTTGTATTGGTGTAATCTCAAATCTCTGTCCAAAACTTATTGTTCCTAGTTCAACAGGTCCCGCTTTTTCTTCAGCTAAAAAAATGCTTCCTGCCTCTCCTGGTAAATCAATTCCTGTTCTTTCTAATAATCCAAATTTTTGTAAATAACTATAATATGTATGAACTCCCATTTTTTGTCCTAATCCTATAAATACTGGATTGCATGAATTCATTAATCCTTCTCTTAAACTTTCTGCACCATGTGGTCTATAATATCTCCAACATTTTATTCTTACACCTGCTACTTCTATTGCACCAGTACATGAAAATTCTCCTGATTTGTCAATATCTGTAACAATTCCCTCTTCTAAAGCTGCTGAAGATGTAATTGTCTTAAAAGTAGAGCCTGGTTCATATGTATCTGTTATGGCTCTATTCCTCCAAACTGCTTGTAGACTTTTTGTTTTTTCAGCTTGTTGCTGAGTATCCCAAATTCCTTTTAATTCTTCAGTATATGCTGCATATGGGTCATTTAAATTATAGTCTGGATATGTTGCCATTGCTAAAATGTCTCCATTTTTAGGATTCATTACAACTATATTTCCTCCATCTGTGCATATATTATCAATACATATTTCTTCTAAATATTTTTCAACAATAGATTGTATATTGATGTCAATTGTTAGTACAATGTCATCACCATTTATTGCTGATATATATGTTTCTCCTTCTTCTCCAATTTCTCCTCCTTTAGCGTCTGTATGTCTTTTAATTGCTCCTTTTGTACCAGATAGTGTTTTATCATATTTTGCTTCAATACCATCTAGTCCTTGATTATCACTTCCACAGAAACCAATAATTTGTGATGCTAAATTATTATTGGGATAATACCTTTTTGTGTCTTCATCGATATTTATACCAGTAGTAATATTTTTTTCTTGTATCCACTTTCTTAATATGTCTGTCTTTTCTTTTTCAACTTGTTTTGCTATTGTTTCTATTGAACTTCTTTTTGAAACTTTTTTTAGGATTTTTTCATAATCTAATTCGAAAATTTCAGAAAGTTTTTTAGCTACTTCTTCTTTCATGTCTTTTGTAATATTTCCTGGATTTACTGTAACTGTTTCTACACTACTGCTTTGTGCTAAGACTTGCCCTGTTGAATCATAAATTGTTCCTCTTTTAGGGTTTATACTTCTATCTAATGTTTGTTGTTCATATGCCATTTTTCCTAACCTTTTTCCATCTATTAATTGTATAAAGCCTAGTCTGCCAATTAATAATATAATTA
>CAOSZT010000012.1 GCA_948528155.1 uncultured Clostridia bacterium
TTTACATCAAATCTGCTTAAAATTTTTGTTCTTTTATTAACTCTTGAAGGCTTGTCCTTCAATGTGTATAGGCGATGTGTGAACACTCGCTTTCCTGCCCTCATTTATAATGAGGTATTTTCTGTTTCAATAGTGCTTATGTCTACTCAATCAAATGTACTTATCATTAAATATTCTTAATTGAAAAATAATCTGCTTAAAAATTGTATAATAGGATTTAATTTTCTTCAATATCTTTTTTGCTATCTAGCTTTTTATTCTCTTCTAAATATTTATAATTAAGAGCATTTTTACTACTAATAATTGTTTCTCCAAGTTTTTGTTCTAAATCATTACGAGCAGTTTTTGCAACTTCTCCTCCTGCTCTAGCAATTTTTCTATTTGCCTTTAGTCCTTGTGGTCTATGCTTTTTAGCAAGTTCACGAGTTGCAATTTCCCCTAAATCAGTTAAAGCAACTTCGACATCTGTCATGTTATCTCTTAATGATTCTTTTCTAATATTTTTATACTCTTTATATTCACTTGCCTTCATTCCTGACCAACTTTGATATATTTCATTAGTTAATATAGCATACTCATAATTTTGTTTAATTCCATTTTCCTTCCATACATCTGTTAATTTTTTTCTATCTAAAATACCTTTTAATCGTGCTTCAATCCATTTGTCATCATATCCTCTACTTCTATAATAATCTATTGCTCTATTTATAGCAATTTCTGGATCAAAAATTTCATTTATTCTGTCATTTCCCATTTGAGCAAGCCACAATTTAAATGGTTCTGCTTTTGAACTTGGTATAGTTTCTATTAATCTCAGAATTCCTTTTGTGTCTAGTGTATCTGTTAAATAGTTTTTTCCATCTTTTTGAGACTTTATTTTCAGTGGTACGATATTTTCGTACAACTGACTTCCTTCTTCTGTTAGCTTTCTTTTTAAGTCCGACCAATATCTTTTAGGAATATTACTATCTGTTAAAGCTTTAATAACATCTACAACACTAAAATAATATTCTTCTTTTTCTGAATCCCAGACACTTCTTATTTCATTTCCTTCAAAGAGATTTGAAATTGTTTCTAATTTGTTATTATTATTCATACAAGAATACCTCCTTATATATGTTTTGTTCTGTTTACAAAAGCACTCTTCAATGCTTCTAACATTTGCTGACTTCTTAGTTCTCTTTGTCTTTTATTTTCTATATATTCTTCAATTGTCCATTTTTTCAATTTTGATAAAACTAACTTTTTATTTTGATTTAATAAATCAATAATATTTTTTATCATAACTATCTCTTCGTAAGTCATTTCTTTATTTGATAAAAATTGTGTATCTAACATCAATTCATACCTTACTTTTTTTTCTAAACAAATTGGTTTCGCAATAATAATAAATCCTCCGATTTGCACTAAAAAATCACATGAACTGAAATTAGTTTTTACTTTATAACCTTCTATTGCATTTTTTATAATTTCTTTTTTTAGTTCTGTTAAATTCATATTATCACTTCCTTAATTATTTTTACATATTATATAATATTTTTCGTTTGTTGTCAAACATTCGTTTTGTATTGCTGGATTTTTTTATACTACTATTTCTTCTCCGTTTTATAAAAATTTATAGCACGAATTATAATAAAATCCGTGCTATAAATTTAACTCTCAAAATAGAATGCTAACCTTGAATTATCTCTAATATATTTTTCTTCAAAATTATTTTTTGTAAAATTTTTTATAGTATTTCTCCAAAATTTCTGAGCTCTTTGATTTTTTGCTAATGTTCTAACTTCCCATTTTCCTTTATATAGCTGAAACATTTTATTTGCCATAAATGTACCTGCTCCCATTTTTCTATACTTGTTAAAAACAAAAAATTCAGCTATTTCGTTCATATTTTCTTCATTATATCTCTGTAAAACAAAACCTGCTAATTCATTATCACATTTTAATATATATGGATGTCTATTTTCCTCTTGCCAGTACTTTTCAACATATTTATTCATTACATATAATCCAGAATCTAGCATTGTAAATGTTGCTGTTTCATCTTCAAAAAAGCTAAGCTCATATGTATATAATTGCATTAAATTATATATTATATTTTTGTCTTTTTCATTGACTTTTATTAAATTAAATTCCATTTTATCTTCCACCTTTATTTCAAAATTTTCTTTATATCTTCAATATTATTGAATAATATTCCCTTTAATCCAATATCATTAGCACTTATTATATTTCTTTTAGTATCATCTATTAAAATTGATTTCTCTATATCTAAATTATATTTTTCAATTAACTTTTGATAAATCTCAACATTCGGCTTACTTATATTTTCAAAACAAGAGAATACTCCTCCATCTGCTACTTGTATTATTTCAAAACTATCCTTAATATAGTTATAAGTATCTTTTGTTATATTTGAACACAAATATATTTTATATCCCTTTTGTTTTAAACTTTTATAGTATTCTATCATTTCTTGTTTTGGTGGTAACATATATTTTAAATTTTTTTTGCTAAGTATCTGTTCTATTTCTCTTTTATATTTTTGATTTTCCTTAACTAAATATTCTATTAATTCACTATTAGTTATAAACCCATTTAAGCAATCTTTCCATTTCTGATTATGAAAAATTATATCGTTTAATTCTTTTCTTTTACTATCTTCTATATTTAGTTTGTCTAAATACGTTTTTGGATTGTAGTCAAGCAACACTCCACCTATATCAAATATTATATTTCTTATCATATTTACTCTCTTTCTTAATTTTTAATAATATAGCTATTCGTTATCTTTTAATTTATATTTAACATCTAAAATGTTTTCTTTTTTATCTACGTGAATAAGTATGTTTCTTTTTTAAAGGGCAAAAAGTAACCTTTTTCTTCTTCTTTAAAATTATCTATTACAATTTTTTGAATATTGTATATATCATTAACATCATTAGTAGTGCATTTCTTTATTATAATTTTCTTTTCACCTTCCACTCTATTATCCTCCATATCTATTAATAAGCAACTCTCTAAAATATTCAGCTGGATAAATATATTCCTTTTTTCCATTTACATTTTTAGTAGTCAAATAATTCCAATTAAAGTCTTTGTTTATTTTTACTGAATTTAATACATTCTTATTTATATATTCATAAAATCTATATCCATCATCTGCATATTGAAATTGATTATGATTAAGTGATGCAATAATACTTTTATTGGTTAATTTTTCAAAGGCACAAGTTGGATAATCGGCATATAATTTTTCTAATAATTTTAACATGTTTTTATCTTTTCTATATAACTCATTTAAATATATTGCAATGCCATTAGCAATCCATTTTATTTCTTCATTTTTTATATCAAATAAAAATAATGCTAACTTACTTGCAAAATTTACAGCTTGTATACATTTTCTACCATCAAAATAAAATAATTTCAATCCCCACTCTAATAATTCATCACCTGATTGCTCTTCAATTACTTTGTTTGCCATTATATTATTGAATGCTGATAATTCATTTGGCATTGGTATATTTAATTCTTTTATTGTTTGTTTTGTTGCATATAATATCATATCTAAACTCCGTTTTCTTTTACTTTTTCATATATATTTTTCCAACTATCAACTCTATATAAATCTGTTTTATCATTTATATTACCTTTACTACTAAATAATATAGTTTCAATTCCTAATTCATTGACTTTTTTACAGTTTGCTTTGTTCTTTTTAATGGAGAGCAAAAGCAAATATCAAAATCAGATGGAAAATTTTTTGATTTTTCCTTAGTATCTTTTAAACCTTTTTTACTTAATTCACAATCAACTTGCCCTTGTAGTAATCTTTTCTCATTATAAACACTTTCTGCATGACGAATTAATGTAATTTTCATAATTATATTGCTCCTCCCTAACATTACTTTATCTTTTTGATTTATAGAAAAACAATTTTCTAATCATTTTCAATTATCTCTACTAAAATTCCATCTGGATCATTAATAAAGAAATATGATTTTCCTAGTCTCCCTATCTTTATATCTACACTTTCACAAATACTATTTTGTAATACAAATTCTTTTGCTTGTTCAATATTTTGTACTCCTAATGCAAAATGCTTTGTTCCTAGTATTGGCAAATCTGTTGCTGTTGTTTTAGCTGTCTCTGGTAATTTTTCATATTCTTTATAGCAAAATATTTCTAAAACTGTATTATTTAGTTTTAACATATTTATTTTTATACTTTCATCTTCTGCTTTCCAAGATTTAAACTCTTTAAATCCAAACTTTTTATAAAATTCTATACTCTTTTCAACATTTGTTACACTTATTGCAACATGATTTATATTAAACATAGTTTTGTCATCTCCTATTATTTTTTTCTTTATTTATATCACAACTTTACAATTTTTCATAGTGTTTTTCCAATATTTACAAAACATATTTATCCTTACATTTGCTTAATTGCCACAAAATCTCCAATATAAATAATGTCAAGAGCGAGTGATAACGAGTTTATTTACTCTTGATATTGTTTCTATTGGAGATTAGAATTGCTTTTCAAATGTATGTGGCAAATTTTTCAATATTTTTGACCTACATAATTTTATAAGTCAAAAAATCCTAAAATTTTGACCTATAAAAAAATAGACATCAGCATATATCTACTGACACCTAATTTTATAAAGATTCTCTATAACTCATTTTAATAAATTCTTTCTAATACTTGAAATATATAACTTTACATCATATCTACAAACCAACACAGCCTATACCTGTTATGCTTACAGTAGATACAATCTCAATTTTCGTAGTACTTCAAACACTTTCCTCGATTTTCTAAAAAACATTTTATGTGTTTCCACTTACCACTTAAGCAATTACTTTAACTTTCACACCTAAATTTTGATGTTTTTCTTTACCAAATTTGCCTTTGGGCTCAAAAGTTATAATCTCTGAAACCATATCAAAATCAAGTATTAGCTGTCTTGCTTTAGTTGTAGCACTGCCACGCATTCCACATGTGTGGTGGTCACTCCGTTGAGTGGTAGTCCTCAATGTGGTATCCTGACGGTTGATAGGTCAAAAGTTATAATTCTACATTTAGCATAACCTTTACATGAACTTCATTCTGTATATTTTTAGACAAACTGCCATCTTTCTCTTTTTCAAATCTAGTGAAATTTTGCATACTTATTTCAATGTTCTTTTATTTTTCAAAATATAAATAAGTGAAAGAGTTTTTTACCCCTTCACTTATTTGCTCACAAAAGTCGATTTTGTCCTCCCCTATTTTTCAAAAAATTTTTTTATTTTTTTCAATCCTAATTGGAGGCTCTTTTCTATTTGTCTTTTTTGTACTTTTTCAAGTTTCGCAACATCTCTTATTGTGATTTCATTTATAATATGTAAATCTATTCTTCTGTATTGTGTTTCTGTCAAATCTTTTAGTGCATCTCTCATCTTTCCTTTATCAATATTTTTTATAACTATTTCTTCAACACTTTCTATTGGATTAAATGCTCTATTATAAACATCTTCTTCTGTTAATGCTGATTGCTCTAAATGTCTACTTGTCTCATTTTTTATTTTTATGTATGCTTTTTTTGAGTTCATATAAATATCAAATATTTCTTTGTCTATTTCAATTCTACACTCATGTTCTGCACTATCTATAAAAGATATATAATATTTATCTTCATTTTCTATATATTCTAAAGTATAACTATCTACTTCGTATTGCACTATATTTCCTCCTATTCATTTCAATTTTTTTGAAATGAATAAGGTGGTCCGCGACAGTGCATAGTCAATTTTTCTACCATATAAAACTCCTAAAAGAAAATTGACTTAACAATTTCTTAAAGGAGTTCATTTTTAGGGGATATTTGCAACTCATCAACGTCCGAAATATTTATTGCGATTTTCCTTTGTTTACTAATAATCTTTTGATTAGTCTCCTTTTAGACCTTGATAAGTTATGAAGATTATATTTTCCTTTAGTATCTTTGTGTTTTACGGGTTAAAAAGGGCTATCAAAAGGTCAAAAAAGGCTACATTTTTATAATTTGACATAAATTTCCATTTGTATTGATTTTACATAATGTTTGTGCTATAATATCTTTGTATTTAAAACATTTGTGGAGGTTAGCAATGCTTAAAGTTCTAATAGCTGATGAGGATCTTGAAGCTAATTCAACTTGCTGTCAGTATCTTGCAAATGATAAAAACCTAGATGTAATGAGTACAAGTAGTGGTATTAATACTTTAAACAAATATCACAAGATTCACCCCAATATTTTAGTAATAAATTCTGATTTTAAAGATAAAAGATATACTGAAATAATTAATGAACTATCATCTACATCTAAAGAAAGAAAAAATTGTAATATAATCCTTACAGTAAAAGATAATACTGAAAAATTAGAATTAGATTTTATGGCAAAAATATATAAATTGTTTTATTGCCCTTTAGACTATAAAATATAAAAGAAGGAATTGAACAATACAATTTAGATAATATAATTTTTTATGAGCCTAATGAAGATAATTTGAGAGCATTATTTTATAAGTTAAATCTTTATAATGAACGTTTAGGCTCTGTTTATCTAAAATATGCAATTATAAGATGTTACAATAATCCTACTCTCATAAATTCTTTAAGCTCTATTTTCGAGTTAGTTGCTGAAGAATTTAAACTTTCTTATAATTCTGTTAGACCTGCAATGAGAAATGCTCTAAAATCTGTAAACGATTATAGAAATATCATAGGAAATAAAGGCATTTTTAAACTTTTTGAAAATGAAGAATCAATTACACCGAAAAATTTTATACGTATTATTACTACCTATTATTTGAAACAAAAAAAGTAAAAGAAATAAGTAAAAAATCATAATTGATTAAACTTATTTCTTTTTTGTTTTTTATTGGTATTTATATTCCTTATATGCTTTTACAATATCTTTTGCAGTTCCATCATATGGTTGCATTACACAAGCATTTAATTTATTTCCTGTAATATGAATAGCTTCCATTAGTTCGTTATCTGGTATTTCTCCTATAGTATTGAAACTTGGAAAACTATCTTGTAATTTTTCTTTTGTCTTTTTTATTAGTTCTAAACCTGACATATCATTATAGTTATATTTAGAAAATACAATTTCTGGTTTTAAGTCTACTATTTTATTATATGCATCAATTCCATCTGATGCAATTCCAACTACTTCTATGTATTCTAAATTACTTATTGAATTTATTATAGAATTTCTAATATTCTCATCATTATGAGCAACTACAGTCCTTATCTTTTCCATTTTTCCATCTCCTTTTTCCATAAACTCCATTAAGTTTTGATATAAAGCATTTCCTTAAATGCTTTTCCTGTTTCAACATTTAAAATTTCACAATCAATTTTATTTTGCTTTAATATATTTCCTTTATCATCTATTTGCTTATTTTTAAAAGTTAGCTTTATTACTTTTCGTTCTGGTATAAATTCTGTAATATCTCTTAAAAGTATAGCTCTACTTAATATTTCTCTATTGCTCATATCTTTTAAGTCCAGCTCTTTAGGTATGAAATATGTATCATCTAAAATATATTTTTCTACAATTCTAAATTCTTTTTTTTCTAATAAATTACAAAGTTCTTTAATACTGCATTTTAATTTTACTGTTATTTCATTACTCATTTTAACTTCTCCTGTAAAATATTGTATTTAATACTTCTATATTATACCATGTTATGTTAATTTTGTAAACTTTTTTTGCCTATATTTCTTACAATATCTAGCATAAAAGCCAGTAATTAATATTAATTACTAGCCTTTTTGTTATATAATTGACCTTTTTCTTCTAAAAGTTTAAAATCACAGCATCTTTTAGACACATTAGATGTAGGATTATTAATTTTTTCATTATATAGTTTCATTGCACTTTTCTTAATTTTTTCCATTTTATCGTTAATCAAATTCAATTCAAAACTTAAAAATGATATGTATAATGTTTTTTCCTTATCACTACCAAAATCTCTATAGTTTTCTATTTCTTTATATTTTAATACTTTGACATTTTCATCTGATATTGGAATCATATTATTAAGATTTAATACACCTATTATCTTATCATCTTGCATTATCTTTATAAAATCCATTCCTTCTCGTATTTTATAGTGTTTTTCTTTTGCTGAAGATATTGGAACATAATAATTAAACTCATTTATAGTTATTAATATTCCTATATATGGTTTTAATTTTGTATTATAATCAATATTTTCAACCTTTTCATCAAATTGTCTTAGATAATTTACATATTCTTTATCTGCTATATACCATTTTAACTTATTTTCTTTCATTTTTCGCTCCGTATATATAAATTTAGGTGGTAAAGTTTCCTCTACCACCTCTTTTACATCCATTTTTTTCTGGAATGGTAAAACCTTCTTTATATGCCTATTTTTAACTGGAATAGTAAAACCACTTTATATGCCCATTTTTGACTGGAATGGTAAAACCGCTTTTATCATAACTGTAAATAAGTTATTCTGTCTTATTATATTCATTATACGCTATTTTTATTCTATTTGTCAATAGTTTCAAATTTTGATTTTTTGTTATATTTGCCATACTTATTATAATTTAGCGATTGCCTTTATAATCAATATTGGCTAATTTTGCTTGTTTACACAAGTCTTTTGTTTGAATTTTATATTGTTTTCCATCTTTTATTGTATAAGTTCCACATTGTCTAAACTCAAAATCTACATTTTTTCTTATACATTGCTCTCTAATATCTAATACCCATTCATAATTAAATGGTCTAGCATTTATATCTGATTCTCCACCAACAACTACTAATTCAACATTATCAAGATATTTTTCAATATCTATTTTCTCTAATAAAGGTTGTGCTGTTATACATTTATGTTTTATTGGTAAATCTTTAAAAACCCCTAATTTATAATCTGCATTTTTTTGATTTTCAATAGTACAACATACAACTACATTATCGTATCCATCTTCCCAGTCATCTGGAATACATTTCATAAATCTATCAATTCTTTTTGTTAGAAACAAAAAAGTACAGTCTTGTCTTTCTTTAATCATTTTCCAACATTCATTTCTCCACTCATCTGCTTCTTCAATAAGAAAATCTGTAGAAAAGCATAAGTAGACCATTCCAGATTTCATTTTATAATTGCCATTTTTTAATTTTTCTATTGGCTTTTCAAAGTCTTTTGTTTTTACTATTTCGTTTGTATCAACATTTCTTTTGAAATCTCCTTTATGAATATAGCAATGTAAACAACCATCACTACATTTTTTACAGCCTCGCCAAGCATTCCACATTGCCATATTTATACCACCTTAAAATCTTGATTTTTCATAATTATATGGAATACTCGTTCCTACAACTACATCTTCTATTTTTTCAATAATTAACCAATCGTCCATATTTCCTTGATGGTCAAAGTCTAATGTTGTAATTTCTTCTACATTTTTAAATTCAACTAAACATAAGCATTTTTTGTGCCATCTTTCTTTTTGCTTATCAGTTAGCTGCAATTTATTATTATTATCTTCGATAGTTTTTGTTATTTCTTCATCACTTAATTTCACATAGTTTTGAACATCTGTTACAACTGCCTTTGCTGTTATCCTTTTTGTTCCTTTTTCCATAAAATAAAGTATTTCATCTTTGAATACTCTGCTATGTGGTATTTTTCTTCCTGCTGCACCTCTTATAATCATTGTCTTACTACCATCTAAAATCTTATTTAATTCTTTTGATTTGTCATCACAATATACTAAATGTACCATAATTTTACCTCATCTTTCTAATTTTTTAATTACTTGCACTACTTATTGTAATTTTTTAGTCTATTAACTTTTTAAATGAATTAGCATTTAATATCGTATTAGATATAAATTCTCCTTTATAGAAATTAGCCCAGTTATTAAAAATACAAGGTGCATTTTTTGCTTTTTCTAATGAATCTATTTTTATAAAGTTAATTTTTATATTATTTTCCTTTGCATATTCAGTTAGTTCTTTTACTTCATATTCTACATAAGGACAAGCATTACTATAATAAATAGTAAAATCTTGACTATCTATCTTCATACTTCTAGCATTATCATTAAATTTAGGGGGTTCACTATCTTCAAATTGTAATGCTAATAATTCATAATCTGCTATACTATCTACTACTTTAAATCCGAAATAGTTCAAAAAATTTCTTTTCGCCTAAAAATGGTTTCTTCTTTTTAGAAACTAAAGTACATATACCACTTTTGCCTTTTTCTTTTGAATCATTTATTGCATATTCTAGTAATTCTTTTCCAATTTTCTCTGCTACAAATATGAATATAATTCCTTCATAATCATCATGCCAATATGATATTCCCTGAAGTTTAGGATTTATTAAAGTTAATCCTGTTTCTTCATAATATTCTCTTAATATACAATCAAGTGGGCTTTCTCCTGTTTCGAATTTTCCACCTGGTGGTGCATATACCTGTCCCCATTTCTTTGAAAACTTAATCATTAGCACTTTATTATCTTTTTTTAAATAACAAGCTGTTGAGTTTAAATGCGCTATTCTTTGTTTTGCCATGATTTTATCCCCCTAAAACTATATTTCATATTCTCTTAATTGTTCTATGTAATTTTTAATATTATCATCATTTATATCTTCTGGTTTTATGTCACAATATTTCATTATTTGTTTTTGAATTCCTAAAGAACATTCAATTAAATGATTTGCTTTTTCTTCATTAGACCATACTGATGATGATATATTTTTATATCTTCTTTTAACTTCTTCTAATCTCTCTTTTAGTGATGTAACTCCATATGGTGCTACTCTTTGATCTGCATATAGCAATATTTTTACATCATATCTTTCTGAATTTAAAGTTTCTTCTCCTCTTTTAGAGCTTTTTTTATCTATAATTTCTATTTCATAATCATTTAATCCTTCTTGTTTAGCTATTATTAGATTTATTTTATGTGAGTTTCTTTCATATTTATCTATATACTCTTTTCTTATTTTTCTAAACTTCTCATCTTCTACTTCATCATCTGATATTTTAGCCATGTTTCCCATATCATGTAATAAACTAGCCCTTATAATTGCCTCTTTATTTAGTGTTATTCCGTTCCAATTATCTAATATTAAATTACTACATGCTGCTACTCTTAACATATGCATTTGCAAATGTTCTGGCAAATGATATTTTTTATAAATTTCTATAATATTCATATATTTAACCTCTCTTAAAATTGTCTGATAAAGCTATATCCATCCACGCAAAATCTTTTCCTTTTGTGAATCCATATTTTTTATAAAATTCAGTTGCTTCATCTGCTAAACAATTTACATTATTATATTTTCTGTTTTTAAGTTCTTGTAAAATTTCATCTAATATTGCTGTACCAATTTTATTTTTTCTATATTCTGGTATTACATATATGTTTTCTATTTCTGCTTTTCCTAATGATTTATTTAGATTGACTATAGAGAAACCTATAATCTTATTTTCTGTTTCTACAACATAAAATAAAATATCATCTTTATTAATACAATTTTCTAATGTTTCTTTTGGCCAAAATATAACAACATTCTCTGCTGTTTTAAATTCAGATACATTGTTTCCTATATTCCATACTTGATTAACATCTTCTTTTTTTGCTATTCTTATTTTCATTGTATTTACATTCCTCCATCCTTGATTTCTCTAATTATTTACTGTGTCATAATATTATCATAAGTTTACAAATTTTACAATAAAATAAAAAATAAAAAACATATGATTAAACTATAGTTTTCATAATTTACTCATATATTTTTTATAGTTCAAATATGTTCGCTTTTAACACCATTTTTGATATTTTACTTTTTTCATTTAATGACATATCCCATCTGCTTGCCATTATGCTTTTACCCTTAATATATTCTTTTGTAGGTTCTCCTAGAGTTTTGCATAATTGTTTTTGTAAATCTACTTTATTTGTATATATAGATAGCATATTTTCTTTGTATAATACATTTATTGTTGTTTCTGTTTCACTTTTATTTAATTCTTTATATATTTTCTTTTCCATAACATTCCTTTACTATTTATTAAATTTGTTATCTTCTGTGAATGTTATTTCTTTGTCAATTCATAGCTTTGTTCAATAAGTTCTTTTATTATTGTCTCATCAGCGTTTCTACTGACAACTATTGTATTCCAATGTTCCTTATTCATATGATATGCTGGAATAATATAGTCATAAGCACTTCGTAACATATCTGAATAATTTGGATCAGTTTTTACATTTAAGTATAATTCTCCATTAACTTCCATTATTAGAGCAAACCATTTTTTATTTTTTATATGTTTCATTGCTACAGTAATGTTATCATTTGGAAATGGATAATCTTCAAATGTACTAGGCAATGTTGCACAATATTTTATAATTTCTTGCTTGTTCATTATATTATTTTCCTTTTACTAAAGTATTTAAAATACCACTAAATTGATTACTTAATTTACTAATATCATCATTTTTAGTGCTATGGCTCATTATAAAATCTTCTATTTTATTTTCATATCTTCTTAATTCTTCATTTGTATATTCTTTATCTTCAATATTGATTCCAATGTTTTCTAATAATTTTATTTCATTTGTAGTGCATTTATCTAATAGATTCATTTTTTCGTTTTCTCTCCTTTATTTTTTCATTAAAATTATAGCACAGAAATATTCTTTTGCAATAAATTTTTCTATATTTCTTTTACAGCAATCATTAGCTCATTTGGTTGTACTGTCATTCTTGCATTTTGATATGTATATTTAGCATCTGTAAAATATACACTATATCCCATATTTTCAAATTTATTTTTAGCCAATTCTAAAAGTGTATTTGTTTCTACTGTTGCCACTCCTAGATATTCTGTAATATATTCAGCTGTTAGAATATCTCCGACATCCGCATACATATTTTTGTATCACAATTACCGTAATATTTCTTGCCATACATCATTGTCATATCTATTTTTTAATTGTGCAATATTTTGAAATATTAGGCACAAATTTAGTAAACGACTTCTAGTTGTGCTTATCTTCTTTTGTAGGTCTAATATCTTTCCTATGTTGGTGAACTCATCTAAAATTAATGTTGTTTCTACTGGTAGCCTACCATCTGGCATACTATCTGCTAGTTTGATTAATTTGATAAATAAAAATGAAAAGAATAGTGTATTTAAAAAGTCAAATGTCGAGTTTGTATCACTTGTTATTACAAATACACAAGTTTTTCTTTTTCCTATCATTTCAAAATTAATTTCATCTTTATTGGTTATATTTCTTATTCTATCTGTTTGAAAAATCTGTAATCTAGTCGCAAGTCCTGTTACGATACTTTGTTTTACTATATCTGTAGCTTGTGCATATATGTTATAAGATAATCTAGTTGGACCTTCTGTATCGAAAAACAGATTATCAATTTCTTTTATATTTCCACTTGCTAGACAATCATAAATAAATCCTAGATTTTTATTTTCTTCTTTTTCAACATAGTGAATTACATATAACAATAATGTTTTTAATAAGTTTTGTTCTCCACGATTCCAAAACTCATCTCCTCCAGATTTTCTTTCAATCTGTGTTCCTTCTATTACAATTTGACTAAATATTTGTGCATCTGTTTCATCTTCAACAAATCCTATAAATCTTGAGCCATTTGAATAAGTAGGATTTACAAGATTAAATACTTCAACATCATAACCTTTTTCCTCTTCTAAATATTTTCCTAATTTTCTATATTGTTCTCCTTTTGGATCTGTGATGACTAAACTCATATCCCTATTAATTGATTTTTGTAATTCTTCTTGTGCTAGTTCAATTGCATTCGGTATAGCAAATCCTCTTGATTTTTTACTTCCACTTGAACCGAAATACTGCTATGTTTTTATTTAAATATGTATCTAGTGGTAATGTTATTAACTCATTTTCTTCTGTTTGACCTATTATAATTCCGTTTCTTTTTCCTATTCCTAAATACTCATTAATTTCTTCTTTTGTTCCCCAGTCTGCTGTTCCAAATGTTCCATCTTTTTTCTTTAGATTAACTCCTTCAACCTCTATTTTTGCATTTTCTTTTGTTGTTTTAATACAGTTTATCGCTAGTATTACAATGATATTTATCAATAACCAAATTATAAAAATTGTTCCAATACCAAAACTTGTATTAAAACTCTTTTCTAATAGTTTTAAAAAGCCTTTAATTAATGGCAATAGAACTATTCCAGAAAGTACAAAAAATAAAGGTATTTTAAACCTTTTTACTTTCTCCATCTATACCCCCTAACAAATTGTCTATTTCTATTATGTTTGTTCTGTTAGTTAGTATTTCATCTATTTTTTCTTTGTTTTCCTTTAGTGTAATAATATCAATTTTTCTGTTTGTATTTTTATTGTTGTTATAAAATATATTTAATTTGTGTAACTTCTCTGTATCTATAAATGGCATTAAAATAATATATTCTCTGTCTTGTGTCATATAATCTGATTTTACCCAATTAGACAATAATACTTCTTGTCCTTTGTATATCTGCTTTAAAATTTCATATAAATCTATTTTTTGAAAATATCTCATCTTTTCTAAATTTTCTTTATTAGCTTTTATTACTATTGTTGATTCTTTTCCAAACATAAAATATTGATTACTTTTATTAAGCATTTTAATATCTTCTAAAAATACGATAGCATTTTTATATTCTATTGTTTTTTGTATATCACTTACTGTCTGGCTAACATATACTCTTTTTTTATCTTTAGAAATGTAGTATGTAATATAATTTTTTTCTTGATAGATCAGTTCTCCTATAAACTTTCTTCCCATTTCTGTATGAATGTTATTATTTTTCATCTCCCAACTAGGTAGAAACTGTATTGTACTATCTATTGTTAATGTTGCAATTTTTACAATTTCTTTTACTCGATATTGATAATCTTGCCTTCTACAGATTTTATAATAATCATATCCCATTTCTCGCATCAGCTTTGTTCCTTTTATATCTAGCTTAATATAATATCTGTCTACTCTTTGTATATATCTTTCTTTTTCTAATACCTTTAGCCTTTTATGATGATAACCTTTTGATTTATAAATCTTTTTACTATCTGTCGCTAACATAACTTTGTACTTTTTCAAAAATGCTAATAGCTCTATATCTTTTTCACTTAATCTTAAATTCACATCTTCAATTCTCCCTTCTTGTTATTTGTTACTCCCAACACTGTTATTTTTCGTTTTTCTCCCTTTCCTGTATCATACCCTTTAAACCTCAAACAACTTTTTTTGAGTTTTTGTTTATTTTTCAGGTATTTGAACACTGTCAAAATATCCACTACTTTACACTTAAAATTTGCCTAAAGTGGATACATTAGACATATCCATTTCACCCCTGTTTTCTATCCACTTCAAAAGTGATTCGCCTTTGAAAATGGATACTTCTGTAAATGGCTTTTTGGTCTTATTTGTTATCCCTAATACACCATAAAACATATTATTTATATTATCATCTGCTATTACTTTTGATAGTACAAGACCATCTACAATAGGCTTTATGAATTTATTATCTATATCAATATTCTTTTGATTTTCTGATACTTTTATAAATACAAATACTAATTCATTGTTGAATAAGTCTTTATATTGTTTTGTCTTTTCCATTACATTAATCATAATGTTTTTATAAGCATAGTTATTGATGTTCTTGAATTTTGGTATTACTTCAGGAATATAAATTTTTAAAACATCATTTTCAACTGTAGCTTTATATCTGTTATTTAAGTAATTTATTTTGTCTGCTTCATCTATTTGACATTTTTGTTTTAAGCTAATTTTATTAAAGATGTTATATCTAATTCGTTCTAAGCTTCGTAAGTAATTTTCTATATGCTTATTTTCTACAATTTCTTCATTGTTAATAATAAATTCTGTTTCATCTCTTAAATCTTCTAATTCTGATAAAATTTCTTTTTGCATTTTCTTTCCTCCCTTCGCAAAATAATAGAAGATACAAAAGTTGTTATTATTGTATCTTCTTATATACAATTTGTAATTTTTATTAAATTAATTATAAATTTTACAATAAAAAACATACATATATTCGATTTAATCTACTAATACATATGTTTCTATTCAATATTTACTTAAAATTTCTTTTAAGAAGGAATAAACTTCCTTTAATATCTAATATAAATGCTGTATATATTCCGTAAAATATATAATCTGATTTGATATTAGAGCGCAAGCATACCAACACCATTATTGTTGTCATTGTCTACATTGTTGTTGTGATTTAGGTCGGCCACAGGATTGTTGTTGCTATTGTTATTGTAGTTACCACCAGCAGCCCAAAAGCCACCAGCTTTCAAGTTTATCCCTCTATATAAAACATACTTTTTCTTAAATTATAAGAATCTGCATGTTTAACATAGCCTAGCCATCCTGCAATACTTCTTTGTATCTCAGGCAGTGTTATTTTTCCATCTTTTAATTGTTTTGTATATCCTTTTAATTTTCTTTTCATTCTATATTTGCTAGAATTTCGTATTTTTATTCTATTTTCATTTATTTTATAACCACAAAAATTAACTCCTTGAATATCTTTAAATATTCTTGTTTTTGTATTAAATGTTAAGTTTAAATTTTCTTCTATAAATTTAGTTAATACTTTTAATCTTTCTTGAGCTATTTTTTTATTTTCACATAATATTACAATATCATCCATATACCTAAAGTAAAATTTACATTTCAATTTATGTTTTGCATATTGGTCTATCTCATTCAAATATATATTAGCAAACATCTGTGATGTATAATTTCCTAAAGGCAAACCTTTCATTCCTTCTGTTGATAACAATATCGTTCTTGTGAGCCATAATAATTTTCTATCTTTTATTTTCCTTTTTAATATTTCCCATAAAATTCTTTTATCTATATTCTGAAAATATTTTGTTACATCCATTTTTAAAATATAATATTCGTTCCAATTTCTTTTAGCTCTTCTCATTGCTTTTTGAACATCTTTTGATGCTTTATGCATTCCTCTATTTTCAATTCCAGCATAACTTGTTACTATAAATTGAGGTACAAAATATGGTTTTATAAAATTTTCGACATACCACTGATGTATAACTCTATCTTTATATGGAGATGCCATTATAATTCTTTCTTTAGGCTCATATATTTTGAATGTTTTATATTCTCCTGGCTTATATTTTCCTTCACGTAAATCTTTCTCTATTTTCAATATTTCACTTTCTAAATTAAGTTCAAATAAAATAATTTCTTTCTTTTCTCTTTTTCCTCTTCTTGCCTTTTTATGTGCCATTAATAACTTTTCAAATGAAATTGCTTGTTCATATACATTTCTTATAGTTCTAGGCATTTTTCATCACTCCTAAAAATTTTATTAATCCGCCTAATATTTTACCAATTTCATCTAATAATTCATTACTATATTTATATTTCTTCATATCAATCCATTTATTATTATACATTATTCTTATACAAATCCTTTGATAATATATATGACTATCTACAATATTATAAATTTCTAATCTTTTTCTTTTATCTATTTTACTTGCAAATAATATGTATTTTAGCATTTCATACATACTAGTTTTTATTTCTGTCCCAATACTAAACTTTTCAGTTCTAGGCAGTTTTATCAATATTGTTAACATATATTCTATATATTTCTCTATTTTTGGTATGATAATTAGTTTATTATTTTTTATTTCCATTTTTGCGTTCTTCTTTCTATAAATTTTAAAGATGGAACCCGCAAAGCAGATTCCATCTCGTTCTTGAAAATTACAGTGGTCAGTGCTACTAATCAAGCGCAAGCATACCAACACCATTAAAGTTGAAATTGATTACATTGAAGTTGTGATAAAGGTCGGCCACAGGACCGACGTTGCTATTGCCATAGTAGACACCACCAGCAGCCCAAAAGCCACCAGCTTCTTCCCATGGATCTTCTGCAAGGAACTTCCAAGCATTTCCCAAATCACAAAAGCCACAAACTTCTCTGCTACCTGTTGGCTCAAAATCATTTTTAGGGTTATCAGAATTACGATAATGTCCAATCTTTCTGGAATCATCACATACTGCTTCCCATGCTTCTGCAATTTCATAACCAGACTTAACAAGTTTCTGAATGAGATACAGGTTTCTACATGCATGTTCTGTTCGTGCCATCTGCCGACTGTTACGACTTGGATTATATTCTTTCAGCATCTTTGCCCATTGCCTCTGAGAAAATCCTGTTTTTATTGGCAGACCTTTCTGATACACCAATTTCCCATCTTTAACGGATGTGTCAATTGTCATACAAGTAAAAGCATGTAACCTACCTTTAGCCTTTGCATCCTGATATAAATCCAGTGTTTCTTTCTGCCTTCTTGAAGTTGGCTGGTGTTCCAACCATGCACCTGCAAAAATGCTCGGATCTATTCTGCACTCCAGCTCACTCTCTGAAATAGAAGAAGTTTCATTTTCTCCTATTTCAAATTTCGCCAAAACGTAGCCATCCTTCATTTCTACTGAAATACACCGTCCACCATTTACTTCAGGAATTGCGATTTTCATTTCCAATGTTCTCATAAATTTGTCCTCCTTAAAAATAATATTTTTTGAAATGAAATCATACATTCAACATATCAAAATATATTTTTAATTATAGCATATTTTATGTGAATTAGCAATATTTTACAAAAAATTCCTATTTATAGAGAAATATCATCATATGCTTCTGAAATAGCCTCTAATAATTGGATTCTTGTTTCATTATTAATTGGATATGAGAAGTTTCTTCTAATATCCTTATTCTTTAGTTTTCTATTAGGCATATTAATATACCTTCCATTCTTTCCATTTAACAATTTAATTTCATTCACTATAAAGCAACCGTCTATACATACACTTGCTGCTCCTAGTAAATCTCCCTTATTTATTTTTTTAATTCTAATTTCTGTAATATTTAACATATACAAATTCCTCCTTCTTCTTAATTATCCATACCTGTTTTAGGTAGTTCTTTATCTATATCTGGTGTTTTAGTATAAACTACTGTATGTGCATCATCTTTAGCTTCTAGTTTTGTTTCTTGATAAGATGCTGTTACATAAGTGTTATTTACAAATATTTTATTATTTTGTACATCTTCATTTACTTTTGCTTTGACTACTGGTGTTGTAGTTGCTTCAAACCCTGCTTTTACTTCTGTATCAAATACAAGTTTAAATTCTTTTACATATTCATCTTGCTCTAATCCTAAACTTTCACTTGTTAAGTCTATTTTGTGATTTTCTGTTGTTGAATACTTTTCTCCAATATTTTTCCAGTTTGTATTTTTATTTGTTATATATTTGATTTCATATTCTAATTCTTCGTTCCAGATTCCTGTTTGTAATTCTTGAACTCTTACTTGTCTAGGTAGTTTATCTCCCCATACAAAATTAGATACTTTTGTATTTGAGAAATTTCCTAAATGATTAAATGTGTAGTCTATTATTTCTCCTTTTTGTGCTTCTGTTGGAGCTTCTTTTTGAACATCAACTACTAAATTTACATTATCATTTTTTACAGTTAATTCTACTACTTGTCCGTTTTTCTCAAATTTAAATGGTATTAGGTCTTTACTAATTACATAGTATGGAATGGTAGAAACTTCTTTTAAATAATATTGTTTTCCTGTTTCTAAATATTTATATTCAATTTTTCCACCATTTGCTGTTTTAACTGTTGCTACATATTTTTGATTTTCATCTAAAATTTCAAAAACTGTATCATCAATTGGTGTTCCAGCTTCTTTGTCTAAATATTGATTATATTCTTTGCTTACTTTATTGATTTTCAAAATATTTTCATATACTGTTACAGGAACATCATCTTTTTCCTCTGTTTTAGCTTCTAAATATGTTCCAGAAACTTTTACATTATTAATGAATTTTGATTTATCAGCTAATCCTTCAATTACTTTTGTTGCAACTTTCATTTTTGTAGTGTTCGAAAATCCTATTTTTACTGTTCCAAAATTCAAACTATAAGATGTTACATATTCATCATCTGCTAATTTAATTTTAGTAAAGTCTATTTTATTATTTACTTTTGTACTTAAATTTTCTTGTAGTTTTACATTAGTCTTTTTATTTGTATTGTATGTAACTGAATATTTTAAATCTTCGTTATAGATTCCTGTTTCTAAACTTTGTATTCTTACTTCTTTTGGTAAATCATCTGTCAATGTAAAATCGTTTAATTTAACATTAGATAGATTTTTTATTTTATCAATTTCATAAGTAACAATTTCTTTTCCTTGTGCTTCTGTTTTGTCTGCACCTTTTTCTACATTTACTTTAATATCAACTGGAGTATTTTCAACTACTACTTTTTTGTCATCTCCATCATATACTAAATTTACTTCAAACTTAGTGTTCTTTCCTTTTAAGAAATAATCTGGAGCCAATTTTTCTGAAATAATATATTCGCCTAAATCAAGCCCTGAAAGTAAAAATTTTCCGTATTCATCTGTTGTTACTTCTTTTGTGAATTTTCCATCTTTAGATGTTACTGTAAATACTGCTCCTTTTAGTCCTGAACCTGCTGTTGCTCCTGTAATTTTGCTATCTCCATTTGTTATTTTTTCTATTTCTATTTCTGCTTTTGGTTTATATTGCATATTTCCTCTTGCTGTACTTAAAATAAATGGATCAGTCGTCAATACATAGTTTTGTAAGTTCGCATTAGGTGCTTTTCCAAATAAAATTGGATATGTTTCACATTGTCCAGTGATACTAAATTGAATATTTATATCATTTCTAATATTAACTCTTGGAACTAATATTTTGAATTGCTCTCCTCTATTAAATGTAGTTTTCACATTATTATTTGTGTCTGTAACTTTTGTTCCTTCTGGTGCTGATGCTCCATTTAGAATGATTTGTATATCTCTCATATTTACTGAACTATTAACTGTAAATGTTTGAGATACATATTTTGAGTCTTTATTATCAACTCCAGCTTGTGAATTTGCTGTTGCTGATATTACTGGATCTGTATATGTTTGTGTTCCATTTCTTCCTATATTAGCCAATTCTCTTATTTTGTTTGCCATTCTATTCCCTGCATCTGTTGCTCCAAAATATCTATTTGTGTCTCTTCCATCTAATACAGAATATACTGCTTGTTTTGTAACTGCAAAGGCTTGATAATCATTATCTAATCCCATCTCTTGAGCTGATTTATATGGAAATCCATTTAGTAATACTCTCCAAACTGCTTGATTATTAGCAATTTGGCTCATATCTCCAACTTCAACCCCATAACTATCATTATCATCAACTCCATGTAGATTTACATTAAGACAATAGGCTGGGTAGCTTCTTCCATTTTCATTATAGACTACATAGTGAGTTAATACTTCCATTGTTACACCTGCTGAATTAGTATATTTCAAGTCATTTCCACATTCGCCTAAAGAGACTATGTCTTTTATTTCACCAATCTGTGCTGCAAATACACCACTAAATTGACTTACTATCATAAATATTAATAATATTGAACTTATTATTTTTTGTCCTTTTTTTTGTTTTCATATTTTACATTTCTCCTTCCACAATAAACGAAACTAATATTTTCTAAGCTCATTCTTCGCTAAGAAAATCTAAATTTCGCATAATTAATTTCTACGTCAAGTGCTTTAGATTTTTACAATGTTATCATTATAAAAGCACTTTCCTAGAACTTAAATAAAAGCATAGCCATATTCGACTAATGCTTTTATTGATTTTTTATTTTTAATAATTTATTATATCTACAAAATACCTAGTTTGTGTTGGAAATCCTGTTTTTTTATAATCTGCTGCATATACTAAAAATGTTACTGAATATACATTTAGAACTTTTCCCTCTATTTGTGAAAAACTATATGGATACATATAATTTTTTCCTACTAAACTTGGGCTTTTTTGTATCTTGTATAATTTTTCTCCATTTTTTCCCCATAGATCTGGATTTCTTTTTGCAATTGTGTCTATATCTGCCATTAATCTTTTTGTTTCAGTATCATTATAGATATATTCTTCTGTTATTTTCTCTGCTTTTGCTGGTTCTTTGTTGTTATTCGTTTCTGTCTTTTGTACATCTTGATTTAGTTTTACTTGATTACTTGTTCCTTTGTTTTCTTGTTTTTGATTTCCTGTGTTTGTAGTGGTTGGTTTTGGATTTTCTTTTTTAGTATCATTACCTTTTTTTATTGTATCTGTATCTTTTTTAATTTCATTTTGTATCATATCTTCTGAATTGTTAGTCTGTTCTTGATTGTTTATCTCACTTGTTGTTTCTGTGCTAGTATCTTCTATTGCTTCTGCTATTTCTTCTATATTAACATCTTTTCCTTCATCTAGTATTTCTTCTGTTTCTACTACAGTATCTTGCTTTTCTTCTTTTTGTGTTATGATATTTTTTATGACACCTCCAGAAAATAAAACTGTTACCACACAAACTATAATAACTCTTTGAAACATATAAATCCCTCCTTTTAAAATGTTGGCTCATTGCCTTATATTTTAAATTTTAGCAGGTTTATATATTAAAAGTATATTTCAAAAAAATCTTTTTAAAATTGCATTAAACCTCTTTAGCTTGAACACATAGACGCTTTTCTGGCTGTCCTGTTACACAAGTAATCAATGTAATCATGTTTTCTTCTGTATTTAAAGTAACAGACCAATCTGTGTTACTTATTTCTTTTTGACTAAATACTTGATACCTCCTCTCTCCCATATTTGTTGTATATATAATTTCATCTCCCACATCTAAGAGATGTATCCCCTCAAAATAATGAGCAACAGAACTACCTCTGTTATGACTTGCTAAAGCTATATTGCCATCCCATAATGAACTATTTTTAAAATGACCTATGCTATTGACAAGTGTTTCTAAATCTATTCCTTCTTTAATTTCTGCTTCTATTTCTAATTTTGGTATTTTTAATTTTCCAATTGTTTCTTCTGTATATGGCAAACTATCTTGATCTATTTCTTCCATATCGCCATCTTGAATAACTTGACTTTCTTCTGTTTCACTAGTATTTTCATTTTCTGGAATAAATGATAATAGTATTTTTGCACTAAATAAACTAATTACCATTATAACTATTATCAAAATATATTTTATAATTTTTGTTTGTTTCATTTCTATCACCTTTACTTTCTACTAAAAAAAGAATTAGTTTTGTCATTTCTAATCCTCTTTCTTTTCTTTAACTTTATATCAAATGTCTTTTTATACAAGTCAGCAATATCGCTAAAACTCTTTGGATGTTCAATTACTTCTTTTATTTGACTTGGATAAAAATTCCCATATACAATGTCATAAATTCCTAATTGTAGAGCAATTTTTGTTTCTTCTTGTTTTTGATTTTTTAACAATAAAATTACTCTCATATTCATTTGTTTTAATATAAATAAAAATTCTTGTAAATCTCCTTCAACTGCTTGTGGAGATATAATTACTGTTTGATTTTCAAAAGTATTATTCTCAATCAAATAATCACTATAATGAGCGATTATTGAATCTCTTACATTCATTTGAATTTCTTTGTCTATTTCTTCAATTCCTGTATAAATTACAATCATTAAATAAATTCCTCCTTTTTCACTATTTCTAATGGATTAATTAATTCTCCATCTTTTCTTACTGTAAAATGACAATGACATCCTGTTGTAGCTCCATTTGTTGGATTTCCACTTCCATCTTTGTATGGATTATTGGTTACACCATATACATTTTTAGGTCCTACTTTTCCAATAATCTCTCCTTTTTTTACTTGCTGTCCTACTGATACGATAAACTCTGGTGAACTATGACAATATGAAAATTTATATTTTCCATCTGTACTTTTAATTGTAATGGTATAACCTCCAGCTCCACCCCAACCACAAGATACAACCTCGCCATCCATAATGCAAACTAATTTTGTTCCTTCAGGTGCTGGTATATCTATTCCAGAGTGATTTGTTGATGCTCCTCCGTGTTGGTGCTTTTCTTGGTCCAAATCCACTACTTATTGTATAATGTCCGAACTACAGGCCAATCTGTTTCTTCTGACATTTCTCCGCCACCAAAGATTTTTTCTACAAATTCCCATACACTTTGAAAAAAGCCTTTCATTTCATCCTTTTTATATTCTGTATCATAATAAGCAAGTTCCTTTTTCATATCGACTTTATCTTCGTGATTAAATCCTATGTATAAAATATCTGTGATACTACATACAAAACCTAAAATCAAAACAACTATCATAATAGGAACAATAAACGGTTTTATTAGCATTAGTGCAAATCCTATTATTTTTCGTTTTATCATTTTCTTAATCATTGTTATTGTCCTGTTCTTCTATACTAATAATTTTGTTTGTACTTTCCTCTATATCTTCTTTTCTTGTATTATTGATATTAGGTCTGTTATACATTCTTTTATTATTTATGTTATCTTCATTTGTTTTAAAATTTCTACCCTCTGCCATGTACATACCTAAATTCATTACTTCTTTGCCTACATTAAATGCTTTTTTGAATCCATGTGTTTGACTAGGTATTTCTCCTTTGTTCTCTTTTCCTGGTATTTCTACACTTGGCATTTTATCTGTCTTGTTATTTGTAATATTACTTTGAGTGATTGGTTTTGCATTTTCCATAACATTTTTAGAATGTTCTTCATAACTTACTCCTGCTATTGGTTTTGCTTCTGTTTTAGTTGTAACCCTATTTGCCACTCTACTAATAAAATCCTTTCCTTCTGTTTTGTTGCTATTTTCTCCTTTAAATTGATAAGCAATAGATTTTACTGTATATCCTATAGCTGCACCCATTCCAATACCTCTATTTGCAAGTTCTTCGTTATTTACTCCTGCCATTCTACTTACTATATTTTGCATTGTGTTTTGAAGTGCATCAGCTAAAGGCAATATCATCATAGCCCATAACAAACTAACAGCCCAGCCTGAACTTTTTGGCAAGAAACTTAAATAAATCAAAAATAGAAAAGCATAAACAAATTGCATAAAGGCATTGATAATAATTTGTCCAAACCATATACTACTTGCTATTGTCCTTTTATTGATAATCCAAAATACTGTTACTATTGGTGTAAATATAGTAAAGACTATCAATGTAAATTGTCTTATGATAAACTTTATATTTATTTTCACAAATAAATAAGCAAACATTGCAATTACGATTGCTGTTGCTATTGCATTTCCTGTATTAATATTTGTTTTCCTAGAAGGTCATCTAAACTACCATGACTATTAGCAACTAATAATTTTACAATTGAATTATTTAACATTAGCATAAATTTCACAAAAATCGGTGCAATTCCAATACTTGCTGCTCCAAAGAAAAGTCGCATTATATTGTCTTTTACTTCATTTCTTTTATCTGGACTGATTCCAGCTACTATCATTTTCCATGCTAAAATTACAATTGCAATTAAAATTGGTCCTCCAATAATTCCTGCTATTCTCCAATACCAAGTCATCATTAAATTCCAGTTATCTTGTGTAAATGGCGATATGTCTGATTGATTATTTCCAAATACTAATTCATCATAGTTTTTTAATCCAACTCCAAAAGTTTCACTTGTTGTTAGGTCAAAAACTGTTTCTGCTAGACCTCCGAATCATTTTTGCTATAATCTTTTCAAACAGTCCACCGTTCATCTTTATTAATTGTTTCTTCTATCTCTGATTTTTTATCATCATCTTGTAGTCATATTTCTGTTATTATCATTTATAATGTTATTGTTTAATGGCAGGGTTTCTTTTAATGCATCTAATTGCTTAAAATATAATGGTCTTATTTCACATGACCTGTTGTCAAATTCATCTCTTAACATTTTGCTTTTTTCATTTAACTCTTTTAGATTTTCTGCATTTACTCTTAATGTAATTTTGATGAAAAACATTTTGTCATTGTTTATTTGTATATTTCTTCTCATTTCCTCAAATGACTGTATATTCTCTTCTAGTCTATGTAATTCTTCAATATTTCCCTGTCTTTCAAATAAAAGATAATCTGACTGCAATTTAGTTACTTTGTGAGTTAGATATTTAATAACATTTCTTTCATCTGCTACTTGTACTTGTGTTGAAATATCTACATCTCCTATTGTATTTAAAATATCATCTAGCCATCCAATTTCTATATAATTAGGATACACCATTAAAGTAAATATTCTAGCATATTTGTCATCACCCATATAAATATAATCTCTTTTTTCTTGTATTACTTCAGGAGCTAACAAAGATATTAACTGAGGTTGATTATCAAAAAAATTTTTTTCTTTGACTTTTTTTCTTTTCTTATAAGGTTTTAGCTTTTTTTCCTTTTTTGCTTGTAACATATAACTCTAAGCCTCCTTTTTCTTCTATATCAGATACTTTATTTTTATTACCTTTGTGTAATTGTTCGTAAATAAGTTCTAATATCTCTTTATTGTTTAATAGTCTTGTACTAACTTTAATATTTAATAAATGATATCTTAATAACAGATAAAACTCTTTTAGTTCAATTTCTGCTGTTTTCCTATTGTTAAAAGAAGATATTACCATATAATTTTTTCTTTCAAATAAATTTTGATCTTCTTGTAATTGTTCTAAATGTTTCATTATCTGTTTTGCATATTCTTTTACATTACTATTAGCATTTATTGTATTGATTTTTATTTCTTCTAGCATATCTCCTAATTCAATTTGTTTTTTTACTTCTAAAAACTGTATTGGAAATTTAAGCATTTGTGCAATGCTTATTAATTCTCTATCTACATTGTTTCTTTCTCCTTCGTGTAATAAACTGTATTCTATACTTTCTAATTCTACTATAATTGAATGTTGTCCTTTGTTAATTGTAATTACTTGATTATTAAATCCATCTATTCCCCATAGATTACTTAATGTCTTTTTTACTTTCTTTGCATTTGATTTATCTATAGGCTTTATCTCTTGTAAATTATTTTTGTTTTTTACATATATTAGTGTACCTATTAAAAATAAGATTCCAGCTAATATAAAAATAAATGTAATTATCATTCTATTTACCTCTCATTTATAAAAATTTTATTTCTAAAAATGTATTTCACAATATTAAGGAAGTATCTATCTGCATATGTTGTACCTATCTTTAAAAAAGCAAATGTCATAAATACACCAAATATTAATATAAACAAAATTATTTTTAATCCTATTGGTATTACTGGCAAAAATAATACTCCTAGTGAAATAACACTAAAAATCATATATAACATCTGCCTTAATGATAAATAGCCACCGAAATACTTTCTCTTCATGTGTAAAATCAAATGGTACTTTATATGAACTCATTTTCTAATACCTCCTAGCCATTTGAACTTCCACCTGTAATTAATGCTCCTCCACCATTTGTTGCAATACTTAAAATAATTCCACTTACAATAAGTGATAATCCTAAAAGCATTGTTCCAGCACATACCCAAGCTAAAGCTCCTATTGATTCACTTCTTTTGTTAGCATT
>CAOSZT010000013.1 GCA_948528155.1 uncultured Clostridia bacterium
ATAAAATTTCCTATTGTTGCAAATGTTGGTGCTTTCATATCATCTAATAGCCACATATATCTTATATCTGTTTTACATGATTTTTCTATTCCTCTTAGTGATAAATATCCATTTTCCATAAATGAAAATAATATAACTTTAAGTAAATTTGTACGATTATATCTTGGGCGACCTGTTTTGCAACCTTTCTTTGCAAAATATGAATTAAAGTCAATACAATCTACAATTTCACAAAAACTATATACTGGATCAGAAATTTCTATAATTTTTTCAATTTCTAGTGGTAATTTTAATTGTTTTGGTTTATAATATTTATTGGTATTAATTGGATTTTTCATGTAATAATTATACCATAAACGCCTTAATTTTCAATAATTATGGCGTTTTTTTATACGAAAAATGAGTGAAAATTTTTCACTCATTTTTCGTTGGGACTTTTTTTACAGCCCCTATAATTGCAAACTTATATATAATTTTTTTCATTTTATGCAGTGCCCTCTCCGTGGTTTTGTGGTCATAAGTTTATATAATTCAGTATTCTTTGGAAACTTATTAACAAAAGGAATTAATGAACTTCCTATTTTTATCAAGCCTTCGCCTGCATTTACGTTTGTTATATAACCCATCTGTAGATCAGAAATATTTAATAGTTTTGCAAGTTCAAGTCTATCAGTAGATGCTTGATTTAACATTACAATAAGTTCGCTATTTGCTAGCATTGTTCTAGCAGTATGACTTTGTAACATATCTTCTACGTTTTGAGTTATACCAGTACAATATGCTCCATACTTACGAACCCTTTTCCATAAAGTAAATAAGAAGTTTGCTGAATATTCATGTTGGAACAATAAATATATTTCATCTATGAATATATATGTGTTCTTTCCTTTTGCTCTGTTTGCTGTTATTCTATTTAATATAGAATCTAAAACAACTAACATACCAATAGGTAATAATTGTTTTCCAAGATCTAAAATATCATAACATATTAAACTATTTTCAGTATCAACATTAGTTTCTTTCGCAAAAGTATTTAAACTACCATTTACAAACAATTCAATAGCAAGTGCTATTTCTTTTGCCTCTGGTTCTACTTGTTTTAATAATTCTTCATAAAAATCTTTAAGAGTTGGTGGTGTTCCTTGATAATTTCCTTGTTGATAGAATCTATAAACATTTGCAGTACATCTGTCGATAATTGATTTTTGTTTTGCTCCTAAATTACCACTACCAATTAATTGCTCGCATAATGATAATATAAACTCTGATTTTAATATTACTGGATTTGCCCCATCTCCATATTCGCTATTCATATCCATTGCGTTAATATGATTATTACTTGTTGCTGATATTTTAATAACCTCTCCACCTAGAGCCTTGACTAATTTTCCATACTCTTTTTCAGGATCTACTAAAATTATATCTGCATTTTTATCTCTTAATCGTATAGTTGATATTTCTTGTTTTGCAGTAAATGATTTACCACTACCACTAACTCCAAGTATAAAACTATTACCATTCAATAATTGCTTTCTATCAGCTATTATCATATTTTTAGAAATAACATTTTGTCCGTAGTATATACCTTTATTATGTCTTATTTCTTGAACTCTAAAAGGTATAAACACTGCCAAACTCTCTGTTGTTAAGGTACGTAGTGCATCTATTTTTCTAACACCAAAAGGCATTGCTGTATTTAATCCATCTAGTTGTTGGAACTTTAACGTTGCAAACTGACATAGATGTTTTCTAGCTGTTGTAAGTAAAGCCTCTGTGTCATTGTCTAGTTGTTCTTTTGTTTCTGCTGTATGAACCATTGTAAGAACAGATAAAAACATACGTTGATCACGAGTTATTAAGTCATCTAAAAACTCTTTACTTTGTTCACGTTGTTGTTCCATGTCATAAGGTATAATAGCTGAAAAGTTATTATTTGCATTTTGTTTTCTCTGCCAATTTGTGATATTTGTTTCAATACCTAATCTTCTATTTTCCGCTTCTCTTACTGCCTCATCCATAGGTACTGGAATAACGTCAATACTCATCATCATATTTCTATTAATATCAGTTAATTCAGCTATCATACTATCTTTTATATAGCTTGCGTACTCTTTTAAAAATATAACTCTACCGAATCTTTCTCCAATTTTAAAATAATCTTTTTCAAATTCCATTGTATCAGGACACATGAAATCCTTAAAACTATGTCCTTTTCTCATATTATCTATCATGTCATAATTAAAATTTGTTTCTTCGCCTACTCTATAAAAGTCATGGAAGATTCTTAATCTTTCAACTGTATCTAATTCAATACATACTGAACCTAATTCTTTAAAATGGCTTATTAAATCTACACCAACTCTTGCAAAGTAGTTGCGTGCCTCTTCTATGCTTTTTTTCTCTACTGATACCGTTATATACTTTTCTTGTATAATTCCATTTGAACCACTTACTTTATTAAGTAGCATTTTGTTATATTCTTTTCTATATACATCTAAGTCATCATCTTCCATAGATAACATTATTGTTTTTTCAAAGTCAATTTTGTTTAATCTCCTATTGGCTATTGTAATTTTTGTAGTTGCTCCTGTATCAAATGAATTTAATAATTCAGAATATTCTAAAAACATTGATTCTTTATCATCTCTACTTGCAACTGCATAATTAATATCAGAAAATTTATAACACTTAGAGTATTTGTTTTTCCCAACTAAAAAGATGCCATCTTCCCATATTGTTTTTACAGGAATGGCATCTTGTACACCTCTTGGAATAACAAACTTTTCTCTGTCTTGTTTAAATATCTTGTTCAACGTCCTCATCTAGGTTAATCTCCTCCCTTTTTGCTTTTTTCTTAACCTTTTTTATTTTTCTTGTTTATTTTTCTTTTTCTCTTATTCTTGCTTTTTAGTTTTTTATTGTTTTCAATGTTTTTTAACATTTCATCATATAAATTATCTGGCTTTAACATTAATCTTTTTGGCGACAATATCTCTGATTTTACCCATGCAACGATGAACTTCTCAGCAGTCATACCGTTGTAATTTAAAAAGCCTAGTATTGCAAATGGTAATGCTCCTAAAATACACATCCAAGATAATGTTTCAACTCCAAAATATGGTCGTAAAATAAAATACAATAATACTGCTATACCACAAGCCAAACAAGAAAAAATGAACTGTCTCATTGACAGTCCAAAAAATATACTTTCTGTGTATTGTCTTATTTCTCTATTTATTTTAACTTCCATTTAATCATCTACCTTTCCTATAGTCCCATCATCTCACGTACTACACGATCTGATGCTTTAACCGTTCCAACTAGTATTAACATATTGAATATTAGTTCTCCTATATACTTCCATACCATTGTTGCTGGTGCGTTACCAGTATCTACTACTGGTGGACTTGATGCAAATAGTGAGAATATAACACAAGCAAGTATTATGATTGCTCCCTCTAAACAAACTGCTGAATAACTTTTTATAAAACTTTTTCCAACACTTTGACTTGGCTCTCCTGCAAACGTTGATAATGGTATTGGTGCTATTGCTGTATATAGATATATTTTAAAGAATCTACCATATACTGATAAAATCATAATAAAAGATAATACTGTTACAAATAAGCCACCTATTATCGTAATTGCCCATAATGGTATGCTTTCAAAAAAACCGCATGACTCTATTGCCTCTATAATCTCATTTGGCAGAACTGTTTTTGTAGCTCCACCAAATCCTGCTGAGTTCATAATTGTTTGTACTAGTCCTTGTACTATATTAAATATTGCCATTAATAACTCTAATCCATAAGTTACTACTCCTTTTGCCAGGGCAAATCTTATAAATAGTTTTAATGCGTGTTCTGGCTTTTTAACTTCTGCGAATGAACCACAAGTTTTCATTACTCCTACAACAAAAAACAATACAAGTAATGCCAATGCTATTGCTTGTACTGCTCCGTGTATATCTAAAATAACTTTCCAAATTTGTCCATCTCTAAATTCTGTAGGAGATTGCGTAACTATTGTCCATATTTCACTTAGTTTGCTATTCCATGTATCTATTGTATTTTGTAGATTTCCAACTACCCAGTTGTCTGACAATTCTCATTACCTCCTCCGTTTAATAAATCTATATCACACTCTACTTCATTGCCCCATGTATCCCATCCATTTACTTTTTGTCTAGCAAATAGTTCTATTCGTGGTAAATCTCCTACTAGTTCTGTTATTCTATTTCTAGTTTCATCTGGCTTTTTACTATGTTCTTCTATTGGAGATACTATAACTTGATGTACTCTTGCTGATATTCTTCTTGGATTTCCTTTTGTTGCTAATATACATATTTCTGCATTAGCTCTAGTCCAGAATCCCATACCCCAAAATAGTGATGGTGTTTTCTTATTTTGCTTTATCCATACAAAAGCTACAGTTTTATAAGTAAATCCCCATTCTTCTATAACTTTTAATCCCTCTTTTAAAGTAGGAAATGTCATCCACATAAATAAAATACAGTCTTTATCTGCTATTTCTTTTACTGGTAACTTGCATATATCGTCTATAGACATTGTAGAGTAATGACTCTCTGCTGACCTACCCTCGCCTTTTTTAGAATAAACTTTATATTGCCAGGGTGGATCTGCATAAATTATTTTGTATTTCTTATTTTTGTTATCCATATTCTCCTTAAAAAAGATTTAGACAGGTTTTTATCATTGAATTGATAAATTACCTGTCTAAAAACTTTATTCTAAATTTTAGCCTCCTGTTATTAAATTTAAAATTTCTTTTGCAAATGTTATTACAACTCCACCTGCAAGTGTCATAATACCGTTTGCACGTTGTGATGGATCATGTGATTTTAATGACATACCAATTTGCACAACTCCAAAGCCAAGTATTATCATACCTATTGCTCTAATCAATCCAAATATAAAATTTGATAAATTATTTATTACTGATAATGGATCATCAGCTGCAAATACATTTGATACTTGCCCTATCATTAGTGCTAATATTATAAATGCTATAATGCTAATTCTTTTTATTAATTTCAATTTTGATTTTTGGTTTTTCATATATTTAAAATTCTCCTCTCATTATTCTTTCTTCAACTTCTTCATTTGTAAGTAATTCATAATCTCCTATAATTTCTTCTATTCTCTCTATATCTTGAATATCGCTAAATTCAACATCATCTGTGTTATCATTTATCATAATAGATGCAACACTTCTTTCAGTTCCACCATGAATATAAGGCTGACCTTTTCCATCTGTGGTATATTCAACATTTGGATGATTTAATATGTTATATTTTAAATCAATGATAGGACGTTCGCCTCTGATAAAAAGAATTGCATAATTGTTATCTAAAAGTCTTACTTCATCTGGAGTCATAAGTTCTCTACCACCGATTTGATAATTAGTTGAATAGTTACCACTTCGACCTGAACTTTTACCATAAGTATTCATATCAATTGTTTCTTTTCCAAGTAGTTCACTAACATATTTATGGGTGCTTTGCTCATTTCCACCTAAGTATAAAAATTCATCACAGTTACCAACAATACTTTCCCATTGTTTTTCAAATAGAGCTTTTAACTGTGCAAGATTCTGTAATATAATGCTAACAGATACCGATCTGGAACGCATTACACTAAGAATTTTGTCAAAATCATTAGGCAAACTCACATTCGCAAATTCGTCCATTACAAAATGTACATGGACTGGTAAACTTCCACCATACTTATGATCTGCAATATGAAAAAGTTGCTGAAATAACTGTGTGTATAATATGCTTACTAAAAAATTAAAAGATGTATCATTATCAGGAATAAGTGCAAATAGTGCAACTTTCTTTTCTCCTAAACTTGGTAAATCTAATTCATCTCTTATAACTAAACTTGATAAACTCTGTAAATTGAATTTTTCAAGTCTTGCAGATAATGTAATTTGTATAGATTTTAAAGTCTTAGCAGAACCTGAACGATAGTCTTTATAATATTTAATAGCAATATGGTATGGATTTCTAAATTCAAGTCTATTAAATAATATATCTAGTGGACTCAAATAGCTGTCATCATCTTCTCTTACTTCGCCAGCTCTAAGCATTTCCATAACCATTGGAAAGTTTTGCTCATCTTCTGGTGCCTCGTATTTCAAATAAAAGATTAATGCTAAAAGTAGCATACTAGCAGCGGTATCCCAAAATGGGTCTTGCGACTGCGAACCTTTTGGAGTTGTACTCTTAAATAGGTTTGTTACTAGCTTTTGAACATCATTATCATCTTTTAAATATACAAATGGGTTATAGCAATGTGATTTTTCCATGTTGATTAAGTCTAGTACTTTAATCTCATAACCTTTTTTCTCTAAAAGATTTCCTGTATCTCTTAATATTTCGCCCTTTGGATCTAAAATTACGTATGAGCTATTATCTGCACACTGCATTACGTTCGGCTTTCCGTATGTTCTGGTCTTGCCTGCTCCTGAACCGACCGCACACTAGGACATTTAGATTTCTTCTATGTTTTCTGCCATCTAATCCTATTGATACATTTTGTGTTAAGATTTTATTGCTACTTGATGGAAACTGTTTATATTTTTTATTTACATTCTTGGCATTCCCCCATTTTGCTGAACCGTGTTCTTCTTTTCTTCTATAATTTTTCTTTGTAGATTCATAAACTGCAATTCCTAGCCCATAAATGAGCACAAAAAAAAGGCTAACTTTTATACTATTATTGCAGAAAGTTAGCCTAAATGGATTTTCTATGGCTTGTGGAAATTGTTTTACTATTTCTACTAAGCCATCATTTATATATGGTGCAACTAAAAGTGCTATCCATATTACAGGAATAATTCCTATAATATAGAATATTGTATTATTTCTTGTACTATCTCTCAAGTATGTTTTCTCTTTTAAATATTGACTTTTTCTTTATTGGTGCATTTATTAATCTTAATAACACTTCATTAATAATTGCTGTTGATTTTCCCTCTCTTAATAATTGATTACGATATTCATTAAGGGCATTTAATAGAAGATTATATTCATAATTGTTTATAGTTAATACTCTTTTTTCTTCCAATAACAATTACCTCCGTTATCTTACATTTTCTTTACTTCTATTCTCCCTTGCTAGTTTTTGAACAAATGCATTCATACGAGAATTTATGCTTTCCATTGCATTTCTCATAGGTTCTAGTTCTTCTCTTATTTCTTTTGCCTCCATGCCTTGTAATTGTGGTGGTATTTCTTTAAAATCATAGTTAGAAACATCAATATTGTATCTCTTACATAACATATAAGAAACACAATAAGCCTTAAATGTGTCTAAATTTGAACCCTCTCCAATTTCTTGTTTTGCAAGTTCTTGTGATAGTTCATGGAATATTTTAGGAGCCTCTGCTCCTCTTGCAATATATAATGTGTCATCACTAAAATCATACATTGCACCTTTATCAGTTCCTGGTATTTCATCTACTAGTTGAATTTTTGATAAATTACTACTTAAAAATATTTTTGACATTATTTTATCATTATAATTTGTAATTCTTGGTTTTTGTCTTGCTGTAACTTGTGATATATCATATACTTTTTTTACATTGTAATTTATTCCAACTGATCCGTCTTCTCTCATATATTCATCGCCAGGTTCTAATATTTTTATACCCTTTGAAAATCTCTTTGGATATGCTCCACTATTACTCCAACCGTCATAATCTCTTAATTGGGTTGCTTTTGGATTTTGTGCTGTAACTAATAGTGTATTACCTACAGAATAATTATCAAATTTGCTTTGAGTATCTAAGTACTTTTGAAACTCTTTACCATTTGTTACTATCTTTTCAGCAGTACTATCAATCAAGTCATAAATTTCTTGTTTTTCTTGTCTCTTATATTCAGCATATTCTTCTTTACTATATTGTCTATTAGTAGAATCATAGCTGTCATATACTTCGTCTAATTCACTCATTTTTGTTTACCTTTCTTTTTTACTTACTTTTTTTGTTGCTGGTTTTGGTTGATTTGGCTCTTTTAGTTGTATGGGAGATTGCATATTTGAACCTATATCCCTTTGAGCTTTCTTCAATTCCTCCTCAGCTTTTTGATTTTCTTTTATTTCTTTTAATTCTTTCATAACAGAACGTCTTTCTGCTGGTTTAGTAGCTCCCTCCTCTGATTTGCTTTTGCTCATTGAGGAATTCTCTAACGGATTGTTTTTTTCCGTTTGACTTTCCAGGGGGGAATGATTTTCTTCTTTCTGAGATGGCTTACTAAACATATCATCTATAAAGCTGTCCTCAACATCTTTTTTTTCAACTCCTATATCTGGTGCATTTTCTGATACATCTTTTGGCTTACCAGTACTTATGTCTATCATTTTGTTTTGTTCTATTGCTTTTTCAACTGTTGCCTTATCAACTGTAGTAAGTTTAAATCTCTCTATTATACGATTAACTTTTGGTGCATCTTTTGCTCCAACCATAATATCAATCATACTATCAACACTTTTATTATTTTTATTAATTAATGTTGTATAATACACACCATAAGTTTTAGCCTCACGAGCAAATATTTTCATTTCTTCTTTTTTAATAGAAAAGATTTTTAGTTCATTTTCACTTCTAAGCATTTTATTCAAACTTGCTTTTCCTTTTTTGCTACTAGTATCTTTTGATATTACATATAATGCAGCAACAATATTTTTTACAGCACTACCTGTAATCTTTAAAGCAAATTCTGTTTCATCTAAACATAGCCTTATAAATTGCTCTGCTGAATCACTTGATGTACTCATTATTTTTCTTGCCCCTTTCTATCAATATTTTTTATTTTATCTTTCTTTTGTTCTTCTTTAAGATTTTCTTTTATCTGTGGTATTCTTGTTTCAATATCTTCTATTAATTCAATTTCATATTTCTGCTTTTTTATTTCTTGTGATAACTCTTGAATTTTAATATGAATCTTTTGTTTTTCTTCATCTGTTTTTGCTTTCGTTTTTCTTGTCCATAATTTATCCTGTTTGCTTACAAGGTCTTGTAAGTTTTTAATAGATGATGATTTATATGATAAAAGTTCTTGATCAGTCTGTATTCCAGTCCTACTCAAAAACTTTGCCTCATTTGATAATTTATCCATCTTTTTTATATCTTCTCTTAAATGGCTTGATATTCTTTGCTTTTTCTTTGGATAAACTTTTAATAAATAACAATAATAAAAGTATAAAGCTCTAAAACCTTTTATTTTTTTCTTATTTCTTAATTTGTTTTTGTTTCTTGAGCTATATCTATACTTACTGTTTATTGTTCTAACTTCTGGAAAAGGAACTCTTGTAGATTCTGTTTCAAAAATTCTTTCATTTATTCTTTTAATTTCATATTCATTTCCAAATGCTCTTGCAATTCTAATATTTCTACTTCGATTTGTTTTTCTTACACCTAATTTTCCTGAACGATTTTCTACTATATAATCCATCTTGTGCATCAAACTTAAAAAGTCATTATAAGAATATGCTTGCTCTATTGCATAATCAATATCATCTTTTACTGTTTCAGAATAAGTTGATTTTGTTACTTGTGATTTATAAAATTTTATATAATCAATATTGGCTTTAGTCTTTTTTTCTTTTATTACACTTAAATTATTTTCTTCACAAAGTCTGTCTGATGTTTCTCTCATTAAAGCATAGCTTGCATGATTATCATAATACTTTTTTCCATCTATAAACGATACAGAGTTCAAGCAAAAATGATTATGTATATGATTTGTATTCAAGTGAGTAGATACTACAACTTGAAATCTATCTCCCCATAATTCTTCTGCTAGCTGAACTCCAATTTGATGTGCTTGTTCTGCTGTAACCTCTCCCTCTGCAAATGACTGGAAAGCGTGAAAACCTAAAATGCTGTCTTGCTTTCTCCATTTCTTTTTAACTCTCATCATATCCTGGTATGAATTTTCTTTTGAACAATTTAATGCAGATACATATAATTGTTCTTCAGTTTTATAAGAAGCGGTTGCATATTCAATTACATTATGAAGTTCACTATATTTCTCTTTACTAGTTTTAGATGGATTAGTTGTATATTCAATAACATGATCTAGCCTTTTCTTTATTGCCCATATTTTTGTAGTAGCCATTAATCAATATCTAAAAGTTCCTTTTGAAATTTCTCCATAAAGTCATTTAGCTTTTTACAGTTATTTTTATAGCTAGGTACATCAATAAAATTAAGTGCATTTGCTTTCTTTGCAATTTGATTTAGATTAGTTCCTATTCCTCTTAGTTGTTTTAGTAATTCAAATATTTCTTCTGTTGGCATTTCTTTTGGTTTATAGCCATTAATAAGAGTTCTTATATATTCATTCTCTGTTAATCCTGTTTTTTCTGCATTGTCTTTTAGCTTTTTTCTATCTTCATAATTAAGCCATAATTTCTTTTGAATAAAATGTTTTCTCATAGAAAAAATCATCTCTTTTCTTTAAGTCGTTTTGTATAACGGGGATTGGGGTGTCCCCATGAATCGAATTTGGGGCGTGGGTACCCAAATTCAGTGCTTGCTAGGACAGCATTTATATATAGGCAGTCGCCTAAAATAGCATATTTTTATAGTAGTTTTTTACTATTCTTCTAAATATTCTTCGGCATAATCTTCCATATTTTCTTCAATTATGTTGCCGTTTTCTTCAATAATTTTTGCAGAAACTTCGTATAAATCTTCTACTTTAAAATCCAATACATCTGATTTCATATACATATTTTTTACAAAATCTAATGCTTTCTCTGGATTCTTTTCTGATACAGTAATTTGTTTTTTAAATACTTCTTTTACATCAATTTTATAAATATTATTTTTCATTTTACGTCCTCCAATTTTTTATTTTTATTAAATTAGCGATATGCTATTTTAAAATTTTAGCGTACCACTATTTGCTTATTTTTTATATTGTTTTCATTTGTATTTTTAATAAAATTTTTAAATCCTAACATATAACATAGATAGTCATTGCAGTCTTTTCCAATAGGAGCTGGATGATCTAAAACCTTATATCTTTTAGATAAAAGTTTAGTCAAACTTTGTGCTGCATATCTTCCAACTTCATCATTATCCAAGTGCAAATGTATCTCAGTTATGTTAGGATTTTCTTCTAAATATTTTTTTATTGTGCTTGATAATTTAATGTTTTCTACATTCTCTGATGGCTTAAATACACCAGCTAAAGAAAGCATATTTTCATTATGATAATCAAGCCCTTTCATGTTCATAAGTGTTGCATAAGATAGTAAATCAATACTACTTTCAAATAAATGAACTCTGTTACTTTTATTAGTAGAATCTAATCTAAAAGTATAATTTTTATCACTGCCTTTCGCATCTCTCATGAACCTGGTATCATTAGTTGCTCGGCAAAAAGCATAACGTGCATTTTTGTTTTTATCATAACCTACAAATACTACATTGTGATAGTTTTTCTCCTCATAAATCAAGCCATTTTGTATAAATTCTTCGATTATTTCTTTTGAGATTCCTCTGCTCATTAAATATTTTTTTGCTTTATTGTAATTATCATTTTTCTCTGGTAAAACTAGCTTATTTTCCTTTTTATTATTATTTTCATAAATAAATGGTCTTTGAATTTTAGTTTTATCAATGATAATTTGAATAGCCTCTTTGAATGAATATCCCTCAACTTCTATTAAATAATCTACTGCTGTTTTCCCTCCAATACCTCGTGAAAACCAATTCCATAAACCGTTACTTATTCTCATACTATCATGTGTTTTTGTAGTATATGTTCCATTTCCTACACTCACAAGCTCATCAGGTTCATAGTTTTGTAAATACGTTAGTGCATCCATTTTCTTTGCCTCTGCAACTACTTCTTTTGGTATATAAGGTATAACTATCGCCTCCTTATCTTTCTCTGTCTTTTGATTTTTTAGGCTTTGTAAGTTCTAAATTTTCTTCAACGATTTTCATTTCTTTTTCAGCTTTTTGCCTTTGATATCTTTCTCTCCTTTTCTGATTTATTAATTCTCTGTTTCTTCTGTTATATTCTTTTGTGTATTCAAGCACCTCTTGTCTGCCTTTTTCTGTAGCATATTTATTTGGAATAACTGTTACAGTATAATCTGGAAATATTGACTTAATCATTTTTTGAATCTTGTCAATATTTTTAGTCTCTTCAACACTTGTTAATTGAATTCTCAATATAAAATCCTCCTCCTTTTTTATTATTTATAGGCATGAAAAAAGAGCCAATATTATAATCGACTCTAACTTAATAATAATTTTATTAATCTATAATTTCTTCAAAACGATATTTTTGAGTTATTTAATTATATTAAGTTTTTTTAAGTATAAATATAACTCTCTACCACCAGCATAAAACATTGCTTTTGTTTCCATTCTTTCTAGTTGTAATCTTATATCTCTTACTCTTAATAATGCTTTTACTTCATCATTATTTAATGAAGTATCTTTGTAATCTTCTAGCACACTTCTAACATTTGGAAATTGAGTTTTTATATTTTCCATCTCACTAAATAGTTTTCTATATTCTGCACTTTCAGTTTTTAAATCGAGCTCGGTTCTACTTATAAATTCATCAAAAGCTACAGTATATCTATCAAAATACGTTTTAAATTCTTCCACCAATAACTTACCTCCACCTATATTTTTAACATGTCCATGTTTTGCAAATAGATATAATTTTCTTTCATTCCTAGTTTAAATATTTCTTTTTCTTCAATAGAATCTATTTGATGCTCTAAAATTAAAATATCTCTGACAGCCTGTAATTCGTCATTAGATAATGTATCAAAATCTCCATCTTCTAAAAATTTAATAACTTTTGGATATTTTAATTTTATGCTAGAAATTTTATCATATAATTCTTTATATTCTGGTATTTTACACCATTTTGAAAGCCTGTTATTATCAATATATTCATTAAAATCATCTGAATATTCATCTAAAAAACTTTTTTCAATTTTCTCATCCATTTGGCAAGTCCTCCGTTTTCTTAATTTCATTTTTGAGTTTCATTGCATCACAAAATCCTAGTTTGTAATACTTTTCCATCCAGTAATTAATTTCTTCTAAATAAGATCCATCGAACTCTTTAAATAAATGATTAATTTCAGTAAAGATTTCATTTTCTTTACCTACAGCCTTTTTTAAGGCATTATATAAATTTTTCTGTTTTTGCCTTGTTCCATTTTTTTCTAGTTGAGCATTATGCTCATCAACAAAAATAGACTCGTATTCATCACTGCGTACAATAAATAATTTGTTTAAAATTGGCTCATTAAATTCTTCCATATTATCATAACCTCCTGTGTTTATAGTATAAGGTTATCACTTTTCTTTCAAATGTGCAAATTAAAAATTTTAAGATAAATTGCAAACTTGACATGAAAAAAAAAGATGCTATTTCTAACATCTCAAAAGTTTTAATACAAACTATATATTCTCTTTTAAAACTTTCCAATATCCATTTTTATCTAATCCAACTCTTTTTGTAATAACTTCAATTAGTTTCTTTTCTGTTTTATTTAATTTTACAGTGACATTTACAGTGTCATTTAGAGTGACATATACAGTGCCATTTTTTTCATTTTTTTGCAATTCTTTTGGATATAATTCTGTATATTCTCCATTATAGAATGTTACAGTAAAATCATCTCTCTCATTTTTCAAATCATATCCTAAATCATTACGTTTTTATTGTGCATTTTATTGTGCAAAAAATGCACAATAAAATTTTTATAATTTTATTTTCCAATATCCTACTTTATTTGAGCCAACTCGTTCTATAATTGATTTGTTTTTCAAATTACTTATTATACTTGAAATTGTTCTTTCTCCCATATTTAACACATTTGTTAATTCTTTTCTAGTTATATTTGGATTTAATTTAATTTCATTTAATACTTTTTCTTCATTTTCCGTCAACTTTTTGTTATAATTTTTTCTCTCTGTCAAATCTTTTTCAGTATTTTCAACTAATTCATCAACACTTTTTCTATGAACTATAACAAAAAACGCAGTTTTTCTATTTTCCAATTTAATGTCTATGTTTTCTTCTTTACATTTTTCGTAAACATTTTTTATACCTGAACCCCATCTTTCGATTTCTCCTGATAAATACATTGTTTGAGCAATAAGTGGATTTCTTGGTCTTGATGGTTCCTCTCCAAATATATAATCTTCTGGTGTAGCCTCATTCGTAAAAAATCCAGGATTATCTATTTCAATTCTGTCTTTATATATTGCAAGATCATTGTCATAAGGTTCATTCCAAGCACGATGACAGAAGGAATTGCAAAGTAGCTCTCTCATAGCTCTTATTGGTACTTCTGGTATTTCTTTTCTTGAGAAAGTTCCAGTATTGAAATTAACACTCCATCTAATGTTTTTTGAAATATATTGTTCTCCATCATCAATTAATTTAAATATATTACCTGTAAAATCTTGCATATCAATAAATGTTGTTTTTGTAGATGTTGCAAAAATTGCTGCACGTAATTGTATTCTAGGAGATTTTCCAAACAAAACATATCCAGCATTTTTGATATTGCCTTTATTATCAATAAGGTTTAATTTCTTTAAAATATCTTCTTTATTGGTATAATCAAATGATATTCTTCCCTTTTTCTTGCCTTTTTTGATAAATTCTATTATAGTATTTTCATCAATATCATCTAAGGTTACGTCACTAGGTTTCTATTCCCATTTATTTGTTTTTTCATCAGCTTTTAGAATTAAGTTTTTTAATTCTCTTTGAGATAATTTTTTATCCTCATCTCCAACTCTAATAAAAGCTCTACCATAAGCAAAGTAAGGTACATCATCCCCTTCAAACTCGACTTTTATACACTCTTTATTATTTAAAATTACTTTTTCAACTGATGGATAAATTTTAGGTTCAATATGGCTTGTAACAGCTTGCGTAACATCTCTTAATGTGCTTTCGCCCATAATTTGTCCTACTGGTGTTCCGTCATTTTTTACACCAAAATATACAGTTCCTTTTTGATGTTTATTAAGCATTGCAACTATTGAATCAAGAGCTTGTTGTAATTCTGCTGTTGATTTTTTAAATTCTAACATTTCATTTTCTTCTCCCATATTGTACCTCGCTTTCAATAACTTTATGAGTAGTATACCATTTTTATTATAAATTATCAATAATAGGAAATCAAAATTTTATTCTCTCTCTTGATTCCTGTCTTTTTCGTTATTTTCTAACTCATCAGAATCAGAAGTGTCTAATACTTGTTTCTCTTTTTCATTGATATTTAATGAGATATTTAGTTTATCAAGTTCCTCCATTTTTTCTTTTAGCTCGTTTTCTTTAGTAAATGGCTTTTCAACTTCCACTTTAGCAGTTTCTAACTGTCTTTTGACATCTTCTAAATTTTCAGTATAATGTTTGATATTATAATCTAGATCATCAAAACTATTATCAATTCTTTTGATATTACCATAAACATCTGTACCTAGATCAATTTCAAGAGTAACACTATGTTTAATATTAAGAGTAAATGACTTTGACATCGAATCAAAACCTAGTTCTAATTTAAAACCTCTATATTCTCCAATTTCTTCTGGCTCTTTACTTTGTTTTTTAGAACATAAATCAAGTATTGCATTTCCAGCATCTTCTTTTTTAGTGTACTCAATGCCTTTTAAAATCATTTTAGAAAAGCCGTCATCATTTGGTTTAGTATTTTCTTCTAGGTGCTTTTTGTCCTCTGTATATAACTTGATTTTTTCTTCGTATTCTCTTATTCTTTTAGGATAGCTTTGTGTTATTCTATCTTGTAAGTCATATATTTGGTTTAAGTAGTTTTGTTTTAATAGTTTAAGTTTTGATACTTCTGCATCTAACTGTGTTTTCTTTAGTATATCAGGATTTCCTGTTGCTAAGGCTTTTATTTCTCCATAAGATAATGCTTTCTCATCAACATCTTCTGCTGAACGTACTGGAGTCTTTGAAGTCATAATTTGTGATATGAATTTCTGCTTTGTTTCTACAAGTTGGAATAAGTAAGCATCAAAAGTTTGCTCTGTTACATAAGTATAAATATGAACTTGCTTATTTTGATTACCTTGTCTAACTCCTCTACCATTTCTTTGTGTAAGGTCAGCAGGTCTCCATGGACAGTCTAAATGGTGTAATGCAATAATTTTATCTTGTACGTTTGTACCAGCTCCCATTTTACTTGTACTTCCTATCAAGATTCTTATTTCGCCTTTTCTAACTTTACTAAATAATTCTTTCTTTTTAGTTTCACTATCAGCCTCATGAATAAAAGCGATTTCTTCTCGTGGAATGCCTTTCTCCATTAATTTTAATCTCATGTCATTATAAACATCAGTAAATACATATTTTCCATTTTCATCATATACTGGTTCAAATTGCTTTGGAGTCGATAAATCGCAGAATACAAGTTGTGTTAGCTTTTCAGCTTTATTATCTTCCCATATCTTATAGATATTTTCACAAGCTACATTTACTTTACTTCCTGCATAGTCTTCAAGCATATCATTTTGTAATCTTTGGTCTAGTGCTAGTTTTCTACCTTCATTTGTTATTTTTAGCATATTATCTTCGCTGGGATCAACATTGCTATTTCTTATTTCTTCTGCTCTTTCTCCTAATTCCTCTACCATATCTTTTTGCATTTGACTAGGTTTAACAACAACATTATGATTTACTACTTCTGGAGTCGGTAAATTTAATGTTTCTGCTGTTTTTATATCAGCAACTTGTTTGAATAATGACATAAGCTCGGGTAAGTTATGAAACTTAGCAAAGCGTGTCTTAGCTCTGTATCCTGAGCCCGTTGTATCAAGTTCTACAGCTGTAATTGTTTCGCCAAATATACTAGCCCAGTTATCGAAGTTTTCAAGTCCAGCTTTTACTAAATCATCATATTGTAAATATCTCTGCATTGTATATAATTCAACCATTGAGTTACTAACTGGTGTACCAGTAGCAAATACAACACCTCTACCGTCTGTAATTTCGTCCATATACCTACATTTCATAAATAAATCGCTACTCTTTTGTGCCTCTGTTTGAGCTATACCACCTACATTGTGCATTTTAGTATATAAAAATAAGTTTTTGAACCCATGTGCCTCATCTACAAATAGCTTGTCTACTCCTAGTTGCTCAAATGTAACAACGTCATCTTTTCTATCTCTTTTATTTAATTTTGCTAGTCTATCTTCAAGTTTCCTTTTACTTTTCTCCATTTGCTTAATAGTAAAGTTTTCTGCTTTATCTCTTTTAGCCTCATCTATTGCATCTAAGATAGAATTAATTTGATTTCTTATAAGATGTTCTTGCCTTTCTTCTGACATAGGGATTTTTTCAAACTGACTATGTCCAATAATTACTGCATCAAAATCTCCTGTTGCAATACGTGAGCAAAACTTCTTTCTGTTAGCTGTTGCAAAGTCCTTTTTAGTTGCTACCATTATATTTGCTGATGGATATAGTTGTAAAAATTCACTTGCAAACTGTTCTATAATATGATTTGGAACGACAAAAAGCGACTTGTTACAAAGTCCAAGTCGTTTACTTTCCATTGCTATTGCAATCATTTCAAATGTTTTACCAGCTCCTACTTCATGAGCAAGTAATGTATTTTTACCATATAATCCGTGTGCTACTGCATTATTCTGATGTACTCTTAAAGCTATTTCAGGATTCATACCTACAAAATTTAAATGACTTCCATCATATTCTCTAGGTCTAATATTATTGAACCTATCATTATAAAGTCTTACAAGCATATTTCTACGTTTAGGCTCTTTCCATATCCAATCTAAAAATTCTTGTTTAATTTGTTCTTGTCTGCCTTGCACGATAGCTGTTTCTTTTGCATTAAATTTTCTCTCAGTTGTTCCGTCAGAATGATGTATTGTATCAAATACTTTAATATCTTTTAAATTTAATGTTTTTTCAATGATTTCATAAGCATTAAATCTATTTGTACCATAAGTTTTATTAGCTTTTACGTTACTACTATCATAATTCTTTTGAGTTAAGTACCATTCAGAAGTTAATTTACTAAATCTAACCCTTATTGCAGATTTATAATGTTCAGGTGTGCCTAATAATTCATATACGAACTGTTCAATAGTTTCAGTAGGTATCCATGTAGCACCTAATTTTATTCCTATCTCTGTTGCAGTTAAGTCTGGTGGTTGTACTTTTTTTAGCTCATCAACATTGATTTGAAATTCTGGATGTGTTTCAACTAGTGATTCTGCAAGTTTTAATTTTTCTCTTACATTTCCACTTAAATATTCATCTGCTGGAACATATTTATTATCTTCCATTGGTAGTTTAAAGATAGCACCTTTAAGTTCTTTTATAATTTCTTCTTGTGTTTTATCTGTAAGATTTGACATATATTCTAAGTCAACTCTTGCTTTTTCAGCTAGTGATAAAATCAAAGCCTCATTTGCTGTATCAACATGAGTAATCTCTTGATATGCTTTAATTGTTCTTTTAGTGAACATATCAGCTTTTCGTAAGAATTTACCCTCACTATCTAATACTTCCAAAGAACATAATAAGTAATAGCTACTATCATCAGAAAATGCTAAACTATTTCCTCTGCTATTTATTATGCCATATTTCTTAACGAAGTTATCATATAGTCGATTTAATTTTCCTTGAGCTAGTTTTATTTGTTCTTCTGAAAAATCTTCTGTTTGTAGGTCAATTAATTCTCTTACACAGTCCCTTAATTCTATCATACCCTTTATTCTATTAGTTGTAGTTACTGGTAAGTTTTGCTCTATCATTATACTGTTTTCTCTAAAATAAACTTTACCATCAACTACTGTAAAAGAAAAGTTCTTGACATTAGGATCTGCTGGTATTGTATTTGTTTCTTCTGCCTCAATATCTCCATATTCAAAATCTTCTATCTCACTGTCTAAATTTTCTATTGCCTCGTTTAGTAAAGTTGATAATTCTATTCCATCAAAAGGTTTGCAAGTAGAATCATATCCATATTGAGTACTTTTCATTTCCATTTGACCTAATATCATTTGTGGATTATCTACAAAGTATTTATTCATTGTAATGCCGTTACTGTCAGTATCAAGATTTACCCATTCGGGCATAATGTCAGTCATATTTTCTCTTTTTTGTAAAAAGATAATATCTGATGTTACTTCTGTACCAGCATTTTTAGTAAATGTATTACTTGGGAGTCTTATAGCTCCAATTAAGTCAGCTCTCTGTGCTATATATTTTCTAACCTCTGAATTTTGTTTGTCCATTGTGCCTTTAGAAGTTATAAAAGCAATTACTCCTCCTGGTCGAACCTTATCTATTGTTTTTGCAAAGAAATAATCATGGATTTGTAATCTATATTTATCATAACGTCTATCTCTAACCTTAAAATCTCCAAAAGGGACATTACCTACAGCAACATCAAAAAAGCTATCTGGTAAATCTACTTTTTCATAACCTTGTACTGCTATTGTAAATTTTTGATATAGTTGTTGTGCTATTCTACCTGTTATACTGTCTATTTCAATTCCATACATTTTACAGTTTTGTAATTCATTTGGCAACATTCCAAAAAAGTTTCCAACACCACAACTAGGCTCTAGTATGTTTGCCTCTTTTAATCCCATGTTTTGAAGTGCTTGATATATAGTTCTAATTACTACTGGTGGTGTATAAAAAGCAGTCAATGTTGAACTTCTAGCTTGCTCATATTCTTCATCAGTAAGTATGGTTTTAAGTTCTTTATATTGTTCTGACCAACTCTCATTATTTTCATCAAATGCTTGTTGTAATCCACCCCAGCCAACATATTTTGATAATGTTTTCTGTTCTTCTTTAGTTGCATATCTATTCTCTTGTTCACACTTTTTTAATACGTTTATTGCCTCAATATTCCTTTGAAATTTCTCTCTAGGAGTACCAATACCTAATTCGTTGTCTGTAATTTCAAAATTGTTCCTATCGCTTTCTGACACGTCTGGATGCAATATATAATCTTGTATTTTACTTCTGCTACTTATTGGCTTTGGATTTTCTTTTAGCAGGTTACTATCAATAGTTACTTTAAGTTCTTCTTTAGGTTTATTACGCTCATTATTATAGTATAAGTTTTCAAAAGTTAAGATATTTTCTTCTCTAAATATTGGATATAAAATATTCAAGTCTTGTAAATTAATAATATCTCTATCTGTATTAATCTCATTAATTTGATATTTCTTGTCAGATTCTAAATAAACAATATCTCCAACTTTATAAGGCTTTTCAGTATTGATTTGTCGTTCATTTTCTACTATTACAGTTTCTTCAATTGTTTCATCAGTTATTCTTTCTTTATATGATGATTCAATTACTTCAGTAGTTTCTTTAAGTTCTATATTTTCAATACTATCAGCAGTTTCAGTAACTTTTAAATGCTCATTTGAATAATTTTCTTTTATTTTTCTTTCAAATTCTTCTAAGCCCATTTGTTTATCGAATATTGGAAAACTAGGATCATGTAAAGTTACTGTATTATTATCAATAGATGCAATTTCATATTCATCTGCACCAATATAAACAGAATCTCCTAAATGATATTCATAGTGAGGAACTCTTTTATCTAGTATTGAAATCAAAACTTCAACTTCATGTCTGTTTATATCTGTACTATCTAGACTATCTCTAACATTCTGTAATGCTTTTACATAGTCTGCAACATTAGCATTATCATTAATATCAGCTTTTACAATTTCAATATTTTGTTCATCAGTATTTAAAGCTTTAGAATCATCAGAATAATTATAAATGTCTGCTGGATTTACAAATTCATATACTCTTTTAGCTAGTTCATTTTCTTGCTTATCTTTAGTATCTTCTTGCTCACGAGCTAATCTTTTTTCAGACTTTCTCATAATTTTAGCTTTTTCTTGTTCATCGAGCCATTTAGGATATTCTTCTAACTCTTTTGGATTAAGGTATCTATTTAATTTAATTAATGCCTCTATCCTTTTTGCTATATAATTCCAATTAAATAATTGTTCTCTAGCACTTTTATCAAAATACCCTCTATTAAATTTTATACCCTTTGCATCGTGCCACTCTCCAATTCCAGATCTTCTTACTGTTGCTGAACTGCCACCGTCACCATACATTCTTTTTAAGAAGTCAATATTTTCTTTAGTTGATAGGCATTCCTCAAACTGTTTATATATGCTAAACTTTAAATCTTGATGTCCTTCTTGTAAAAATCTATCTACGAACTCTTGCGAAAATTCAAAATCTTCTATCTTATTATTTTCATCAATTAAATTTTGTTGTTCTGTTTCATCTATTGGCTTTTGGTATCTATCTTTTAATTGATGTAAAAGAATCATAGCCTCATAATGATATGTCAAATCTTCCCATTTTACAAAACTTTCAGCTTTTTCTATATCTTTTGAAATAGAAGATTCAAATTCATTTTGAGCAAACAGTACGCCATTTTCATATTTTTGATAATTAAATATAGAATTATCAATGCTTATTTCAGTATTATCATTATTAAATATACTTTTTAAATAATCAGCTCTTTTTTGTATATCTTTTTCTTTATTGAAAAATTCAACTATTTCGCTATTAGGCTGTAATAAAAAAGTTGTTGTAGCAAGAATTTGATTTATTTTCTCATCTACAACAACAAAACCTGTATGATTTTCTTCATTATAAACTTCTAAACGTAAATTAGCTCTCTGGTTACTATCTCCTCTGCTGTGAACCTCAAGTTGTTCATTAGTCGAACCCAATTCATTTGATTGTTGGCTTTCATCTCCTCTGTTATTCCCTGCTCCTTCGCCATATTTTCTACTATTTGATTCACTCTCTTGGTTGCTGTTTTCTGTATTTCCGTTAAGTGTTTGTTTAGGTTCTGGTTCATCACTAGTATTGTCAATTCTGCTTTCTGATGTTCCTTTAAGAAGCGGTATCTCATTCTGGCGTATTTCCCTATTGGAATCTCCTCTTTCTCCATCACTAGGTTCGGTATATTGTAATCTCCTTTTCTTGTGTATGTTATCTCGTTCATAATCAACTCCTCCTTTTTCATTTTCTATGGTATTAGCATATATTTGTTTATTGATTTCTTCAATTGTGCGATTTTTTAAATTTTCATTTTTTTGCAAAATAAAAACTGTTTTTGCAATTTCTCTTAATGCCATTTCTGCAATATCACTTACTGCTTGTCCTAAAACTGTCACAGTTTCTTGACTATTAAAATAACTAATATAAGAAAAATCTTGTAGATCCATTTCGTTTTTAGGATTAATACCACATCTTGTCATTATCATATATGAAACACTTGCCATTGCAGTAATCTTAAATAAGTTTTCTATATCACTTTCTTCTAAACCATTTAATGCAGTTCTACTTTTATGATTTAACATTTGCTGCATATAATCTTGGATATTATCTTCAATTAAATTAAAGCCTGTTGTATTTATTGCTCTAGCCAGTGTTCTATTTTTTTCATCAGTATCTTCACTAAATATATCTCCAAAATTACTTTCTAAAGTATCGATTACCTCATTTTCATATTCTGGTTTTATAGTCCATAATTTATATTCAGTATTATTACGATTATGAGTGTCTGATAAGTCGAATACTATTCTAAAAGGAAATTGACTATTTTCATCTTTTGAAAATACAAATATACCATTTGCACCTTTGTTTACCCATCTTCTTAATTTTTTATTCCATTCATCTAGTTCTGCACAAGCTCGTGCATCAGGTCTTTGTGCATATATAAGAATTTGGTCATCAAAATCATATTTAAAATTCCATGAACTACTGTCAAGGAATGCTAGCCAATTATCTGTATCTTTTGTTACTTCACTTATAGTATCTCTATATAGTTTTCTAGTTTCTAAAATTTTTCCCATGTAGTAGTTCCTCCTGTACTATTTTCTTTTCATTAGCTCTGTATAATCCCTATCTGCCTCTAATACTTCAAATGCAGATATTAATAATACTATTAACTCTGATGCCTCTTTGGGATAAAAGGCAACATCTATAATTGCTATATCTCCGTTTTCATCTTTTTTTGGAATTGGATACATTAAAAGCATTTTCTTCAATTTACTTACTTTTTCTTTCCATTCCTCAGTTACTATGTTTTCTTCTTGAAATGAAAGTATTGTCATTAGTTTATTAAAGTTATCTTTATTTACCATAAATTTAACTGATGGATTTGTAACTCTTTCTATCATTGTTTTTTCTCACTCTCCTCATCTATATCTATTCCAGCTAAAAACTCTATTATTTTTCTTTTTGCTACTGCATCTCTAAAGTCCATTACTAGACTTTTTTCAACTGGTGTAAATTTCTTATTTATTTGATCTAAATTCTCCCATTTTATTGTTCTAATTTTATTTGTTGTTGTATAACCACTCTCAAACAACTTATCTAAAGTCTTTAAAATTTGAATAGTTGTATATCTTTTCATATATTTAACACTTCCTTTTTTAGCAAGTAAAAGAGGTAGCCTATTTTAAAGCAACCTCTACGACTTACTATTTAATTTTATTTACTTGAGTTTCTCTTTTTGTATTCATAAGCTCCAATACCTGCTAAAGCTAAAGCTGACATAGAAAGTAAAGCAATCCATAATTTTATGTTGCTATTATCTCCTGTGTTTGGAGTTTCTATTTTGACATTTTCAAATTCAAAACTATATATTCCATCTTCGCTTTCTTCAACTAAATTATCATTTATAAATACACCTTTGTCATTAATCTCGACTTTTACAACATCATCTGACTTCATATAATCATTTGGTGCTTGAATCTCTTTGATATAATATGTTCCATATCTTAAATCATCAAATAAAATAGTTCCATTTTCTTGATCTGAATGAATTTCTTTTATAAGTTTTGTACAAGCTTCATCTTCATAAATTCCAAAAGAAAAATCTAACTTGATTACTTCTTTTGTTTTAGAATCTATTTTTACTAATTGAACATTTTTTAATATAGGCATATCTTTCATTTCAACTCTTTGAGTTTCTTTATCTTCACTAACTGTAAATTCTATTTCTTCTGCTTGTTCATATCCATAAGGGCAAGTAGTTTCTTTCAAAATATAAGTTTTATTTTCTTCAAGTCCTACTACTCTATGTGGCTCTTTTGTAGAAGTCCATTTATCTATTGTTTCTCCTGTTTCTTTATCAACAACTTCTAATTCTGCACCCTCAAGTTCATCTCCAGTTACTAAATCAGTTTTTACAATTTCTAAAATTTTATCTATCATTACAACTTTTTGAGTTTCTTTATCTTCGCTAACTGTAAATTCAATATCAGTAGCTTTTACATAACTATCAACAACAATTTCTTCGTGTAATACATAATTTTCTCCCTCTATAAGTCCATTAACTTTATGTGGCTCATCAGTAGAAACCCATTTATCAACTATATTCTTTGTTCTCGTATTAGTTACAACTAAAGTTGCTCCCTCTAACTCATTTCCTGCAATATCTTGTTTTGATATTTCAACAATTTTATCTATCATTTCTACTTTTTGAATTTCTCTTGTATTTTCTACTGTAAATTTAACATCACTAGATTGAACAAATCCATCTGGTGCAAATTCTTCTCTTAATATATATTTTTTGCCTACAACTAATCCCTCTATTTTATGAGTTTCTTCTGTTGAAGTCCAACTATCTATTACATTTTCATTCTCATCTAATACTGTTAGCTCTGCTCCAACTAATTCTTTTTGTCCTATGATGTCTGTCTTGCTAAATTCTACTATTGTTGTATCGTTTGTAATATCTTTCTTTTCTTCATATATTTTTGTTGTTAAATCTTTTTGTTCAAATTTAACTTCGTATTTTTTATCATTTAAAACTAAACCATCTAATGTTTTTGTTTCTTGTAATTCATAAATTCCCATTGGCAAATCTGATAATTCAAAGTTTCCATCTTTATCAAGATTAAATACTTTTACTACTTGTCCTTTTTCATAAATTATACTTCCATCTGCCATATCTAAAATATTTTCTTTTGCTGTTAATTTAAACTCTATTCCAGATAAATCAGAAATATCTACTAATGATGTATCAACATCTTCTCTTATAGCAACACTCTTATCAACAATAAGTGTTCCAGTAGGTTGCTCATTCTCAACATCAACAGTTATATACGCATCAAAATCTTCATCATATTTACAAGTTTCATTACCTCTATTAACTTCAAAAACTATTTCTTCATCTAATTGTAAAAATCCATCTGGAACTTTTACTTCATTTATTTTATAAGTTCCTGCCACAAGTTTTGTTTCTGTATAAGCCACACCATTTTCATCTGTTGTCCAAGTATCGAAACTTTCTCTACCTAGTTTGCAATTAACTCTTTCCCAATTATTATTTTCTGTATTTAATTTGTATAATGAAAATGTTGTATTAGAAAATGTAACTGTCTTTCCTGTTTTTTTATCTTTCTTTATCATTTTTATATAACTTTCAAATGGAGTATCATTTTCGACTAATTCTTTTATTACATCTGGACTATTTTTATCTATAACTACTTTAAATGGTTTTACTGGATTTACCCATATTGATGGACAATAAGTTTCTTGAACTGTGTATTCTCCATAAGCTAGAAGTCCACTTATTCCGTGTCCTGTATTTTCTGTTTTAAATACTGAATATTCATCTTTGCTAAATTCATCTAAATGTTTTAAAGCCTCGTCAAAACTTCCATAATAATTTACATACTTTGTTAAAATAGCTGTAAATTCTGCCTCTGGTATAATAGGAGCAGTATCATTTATGATTGAAGAAACTTTAATTACTTCAAACTTTGCTTTTTCTACTTGATTTGTAAAAGTATCTTCTGCCTTTATAACTCTTGTGTGCATATCTTTATATTGTAATGTTATATTATGAGTTTCATTATCTGTTAAATATCCATCTGGGACTTTTGTTTCTTTTGCATAGTAACTACCCATTGGTAACCCTTTTAAAATATTATCTTCTGTAATTAAGTTAGCAGTTTTACTTCCTGTTGAAATATTTATTTTTGCAATTCCATTTGAATTGAAAGTAAATGTTGCTATTTTTTCATCTGCTGAAAAGTATTTTACTGTTTTTGCTACATTATAAATATCATTTTTTGCATATAATGTATATTCTGTTCCCTCTAAAGTTGCATCTCCGTGATGTGAAGTTCCGTCAGCTCTGTTTTGATTTCCTGTTTCTCTATCAGTTTTTATTAATTTTATTTCTCCTGTTGGTTCATAATTTTTGAATGTTACCTCTGATGTTTCATTAACTTTAACATCTATTTTTTGTACTGTTTCATCTAGTAAATATCCAGTAGGCACGTTAGTTTCTTTTACATAGTATGTTCCAGGTGCTAATCTTTGAAATGATATTTGATCATTGCCATCACTTGTTCCAGTTCTTATTTTTTGAGTGCAGTTTGCATCTCTATATAATTCAAAAGTACATCCTGCTAAAACATTTCCTACTGAATTTGTTTTAATAACTAAAGCATTTCCATATTCTACTTCTACTGATACACTAAATGTACTTGGATCAACATAGTTTGAAAACATTAAATTTTGAACTGTTCCAGAAGTAAATTGGATATATAAATAGTTTGACATTGTAGAACTATTATAAGCTGTACCATTCGGCATTAACTGGTATAATCCATAATCTCTTGTATTAAATGTTACTTTATCTGCTGTGCAATCACTATCAACATTTATTACTAAATCATTACTTCCTTGAACATGACTAAATGTTACTCCATTTATTGTATGATTAAATGAGCTATATGCTGATAATCTTCCATTTGCATCTGAAATAGTAGTAGATTGTCCTATTGTTGCTTTGTTAGTAGTCCCATTAAATGATGTATTTCCATGATATTGATTATAATAAGCCTCTGTTTGTGCTAACCAACTAGCATAAATTCCAGATGACATATAACTTGCATTCCAACTATCTCTACTAGGAGCAGATCCTAATTGCTCCCATACATACTGCTGAGTACAAGCTGCTGCTTTTTGTGCATCATAACTTCCTGGTAATCCCATTCCATAATTCATAGAATAGCCAAAATATATCATTTCTGCAATTTTTTGATACTCTGGTCTGCTTTCTTTAAATTGTGCTAAAAATTCATTTCCATATACATAAGCACTTCCATTAGGTGATGTAATTCCAAATTGTGTGCAAAATAACATATATGTTGCACCATCATAATTTGCATAGTGAAGTTCATGACCATAAGTTTCTAAACTTCCACTAATAACACCAAACTCTGCATTTGAGTTCATATCAGTTATAAACGCTGCAAAAGTTTGCATTGGCAATGATGTTACTAAAACTAATAACAAACAAATCACTGCCATTATTTTTTTAGTTTTTGTTTTCATTACTTTCATCAAATCCTTTCTTTTTTACATTAAAAAAAAGGGGCTGTAAAAAAAGTCCCAACGAAAAATGAGTGAAAAATTTTCACTCATTTT
>CAOSZT010000014.1 GCA_948528155.1 uncultured Clostridia bacterium
TTAAATTTATTAAAATTGGAAAAATCAATAAAATAATAATTAAATAAAAATAGTACATTATTCCTACATCTGTTAAAATTCCATAAATTATTAATGGAAAAATAGCAAATATTAATTCTAAAAAATACAAATTAATCAATATTGTACAAAACTTAGCAATTAATAAATTTTCTACTTTTATGGGTAATGGCAATATTAATTCTAAATCTTTTGAAAAAAAATACACATTACTGCTTGCCAAAATTACTTGAAAAATCATAACTATACTTAAAATTAAAAAGAAAATATTTAAAAATACAAAAGATATATTTACTTCCACTAATACTTTTATCATCTCATAACTTAAGTATGAAATAGCTACAATTAAAATAATTATTGCCCATACAAAAATGGATTTTTTATTTATTTTATTTGTTTTTTTATCTATAATATAAGGATTTTGAAATGAATTTTTAAAAAAAATCTTTGTTAAACTTAATATATTTTTTATTTTTTTAATCATTTTTTATTATCTCCATAAATAACTCTTCTAAAGATTTATTTTCTTTTAATTCATTTTTCATATCCTCATAAGTTCCAACAAATAATAATTTTCCTTTATCTATTATTCCTATTCTATCACATAATTTTTCCGCAACTTCTAAAATATGTGTCGAAAAAAACACAGTATTATTTTTATTTGAATATTCTTTCATAATTTTTTTTAATTCAAAAGAAGATTTAGGGTCTAACCCTGTCATTGGCTCATCTAATATCCAGTTCTTAGGATGATGTATTAATACTCCTATTATTACTAATTTTTGTCTCATTCCATGTGAATAACTTTCTATTTTATTATTTAATACATCTATAATTTCAAATTTTTCCGCCAATTCTTTTATTTTTTTTATTCTTTCTTCTGTTGAAATATCATATACATCTCCTATAAAATTCAAATATTCTATACCTTTTAATTTCAAAAATACGTCTGGGCTATCTGGTACTAACCCTAGTAATTTTTTTGCTTCTATTGGATTTTTTGTGATACTTTTATTATCTATAAAAATATCTCCCTCATCTATTTCTAGTATTCCTGTCATCATTTTTATTGTTGTTGTTTTCCCTGCTCCATTTGGTCCTAGAAAACCAAATATTTCTCCATCGTTTATTTTTAAACTTAAATTATTTATTACTTTTTTGTCTTTTTTATAATTCTTAGATATATTTTTTAATTCTATCATATTTACTCCTTTCAATGCTATTGTATAAAAAAAAAAGAGGTTTTTCAACCCCTTTCATATAACAAATGACATATCAAAATCAAAATCATTATTTAATCTTATTATTATCCCTATATCTCTTACTCCTTTATTTTCGTTTGTTAAATCTGTTAATTGTACATTATATACATATACATTATTTCCCTTTTGTTCACAGCTTTTAAATTCAAATTTATTATAAGAAAAAAATTCATTTTTTACATACTTTTCAAATTCTTCTTGTGTATCAAAATAATTATTTTTAAAACTGTCTGTAATACAATTATAAGAAGTTTTATAATCCTGTCTATTTATCATTTGAATAAATTTATCTATGTTCATTTGTCCTCTTTTTTCATTACTTGCCTTTTCATATTCTTCTTTAAAAGTATCAGTAATTATTGTATATGTATCTAATTTTAATTCATAATTCATAATACTGCTAACATTAAAAATATATAAATTTTCATATTGATCTTGACACACATACTCAATGTAATCATTATAATTATTAATTAAATATTTTTTGATAATTATATTTTCAAATTGTTCCTTATTTTCCTCTATATATTTTTCATAATTTTCTAAATTTCCAAATCTTCTCTCTCTATATTCTTTATCTAAAATATTGTATGTTTTTGAAGGATTGTTTAACAAATTATTTTTATAATCATTAAAATATTTTTTTGCCATTTCCTCATCTGTTAAATTAACATATTCAAAAGTATTATAATCATTTTTCTCTACTTTTTGTATATCACTTTTTACTATTTTATCATATCTAATCATTTCCATTGGCTCTATACTATATGTCTTACTATCTACATCCAATGTTATTCTATATAATAACTCATTTGTAGTTTGATTTTCAGTAATATAAGCATACATTTCCTTTATCCTTTCCCCATCTATTATATACATCTTTTTTACTGAAAAATCACTATTTAAATTAATTAAATGATTATATACATTATTTATTGTTATATTATTCTCATATATATATTTACTACTTAATATATTATACAATATAGTGTTCCTATCCGTTTCATTTGTTACACCAATTAAATCAGAATAGCTTATTTCCCCACCTTCTATATAGTCATCTTCCATATTTTCAATTTCCATATGTAAAGTTTTAAAAAAATCTTTTAAACATAATTCAGCTGTAAAATATAATGGTATATTATCTACTTCTTTTATTTCAGTACTTAACTCTGTAAGATCTGCACCATTATCATATGTACTTAATTCTATATCTTGTACTTGCTTATCATTAAGTTTTAATAATATAATTATAATAGCAACTATTATAATTATAAAAACTAAAATAAAACTTTTTATATATTTCATTTATACCTCCAATTTATTTATTGTGAAATCCTAATTATTTTTCCAGCTCCTTGTTTTGTCAAAAAATATGATCTATCTATTGGAGTAGCACTTGTATTACCTATCCAATTGCTCAAACTTCCACAATCATATGCATACAGTTTTCCTTCTTTTAGCTCTACAACTATATTTACATGATGTGTACCAGAACCATATCTCACAAAAATATCTCCTGGTTGTAATATATCATATGGATTCTGCCCAGAACCAACTGGAATTTCCTGCCAACCATATTTCTGATTCCAATTAGTACTATAGAACATCTGAGCAGAATGTTGATAATAAAATTCTTCTTTGTATCCAAGTTCATATAATACCCAAGAAACATATGCACTACAGTCTATACTAGGTCCTCTTGCTGGAATTGAACCAGCTCCACCATAAGATGTATATTTTCCACTAGTACACACTTCTTGCCATATCTTAGTTGCAACATCTAGTAATTGTCCATTTCCACCATAACTATTTGCATCTAATTCTGTACCAGCTCCTGAAATATATTTACCTTCATGAAATAATTTCCAATTTGCCTGAGACCTTCCATTACTTTCTACATTACTATTAAAATAAGTTTTTCCACTTCTTGACTTAGCAGCACTTATTAATGCATCTGTATTACCATATCTTTTATAAACATCTACAAAATTACCAATGTTTCCATATTGATACATTATACAAGTTAATGAATCTATTTGTGCTTGTGTAAGATCTGTTATTCCAGCACGCTCAACTTGAGTTTTTACACTTTGTTGATAACCTGCTAGCAATTTTTCCTTTACACTATCTACAATATTAACACTTAATTTAGATACACCAATTGTATCATATTGCCCTGAGTTTATTGCTATTCCTTCCTCTTGATATTCGCCTATATGCCAATATGTTCGTCCATTATCTCCTGTATGACATACACCAAATCCAAAATTTCTTGTACTAGTATTTGAATCAACATAACAAATATATTCTGATTTATCTTGTGTTATATACTTAGATAAATAACTTGAATATCCCACTTCTCCTCTTAAATATTGCCAAACCGCTTGATTTTCCCACGAAGCCAAATAATCAAATAGCACATTACTACTGGTCGACATTCCAAGAGTACTAAAATTATTTTTTTCATATTCTCCAAAATCATATTCTTTAAACCCATAATTTTTCCCAGTAGCCACATACAACCAATACTTAGTCAAATCAACCATATTTGCTGTACTATCATTACTCTCTAAAATCTCAAAAAGCCAATCAGCATATCTTGGAATATTACGTCTAGCTCCACTATGACTATTAAAAATAGTTATAAAATTTCTTTCCTCACTCTTAGGATCTAACTTAGGATTCAATCCACTTTCATTAGTATCTGTACTTGAATATATCCATGTATCAGCTTTTGTTACTTCTGGTGTAATAGTAGTTGACTTAATTTCAGTTTTTACCTCTGTTGTTTGAGTTTGTGTTTTTGTCTCTATTGACTTTTCTCCTGTATCAGGATCTGTAACTTCCACTTGAACCTGTACTTGATTTTGTTCTTCTTGAGTGTCAATAGATTCGTTCAACTTCTCTTGTCCTGTTATTTCTATTTGAGTATCCTTTAATATATAATCAGCTAATTCCAATACAAAACTTTTACTATCACTTACTACTAATAAAGCCCATAAATAATCAAAAGGCATACTATATTTTAATACTACTGATTTATAATTAATAGGTGTTTTTATCATAGAATAAACAACTGTTGTATCTTTAGATAAAACATTGCCATCTTCATCTTTTGTTGTAGTTGTCGTTGTCGTTTCAGTCCATTGTGCCATAAGCACATTCCCCTTATCATCCATCGAAAAATAATTTAATGCAGTAGTATCTCCACTATTTTTATAATTCTCTATATAAGAATCAAATGTACTCTCTTTCACATATTTTAAATTAGTTACATTAGAATTAGAATCTTCCCTTTTAAATTCCACTATTCCATCTAATTTATCTGGATCAGTTACTCCAACCTTTGGAAATTGAGTAACAACTTCAGCTTGCATCAACTTTTCTAACTCTTCTGGTGAACTCAAATATCTACCTACATTAGATCCATTCTGCATCATCTTATTCCATAGTTCCTGTGGTGTAGTATCAAATTCTATTCCATTTTCCCCAATTTTGGCACCTTGTGTATATGTAGACACTGCAAATGGAGTACTACTCCAATCATCACTTTTATATAATCCATCATCAATAGTCATATAATAAATAGAGACTGCTAATATTATAATAAAAAATAAAACTATAATTGCTGATATTAGTTTTTTCTTATTAATTACTAAAAAATTTTTTAGTTTGTCCATATTTCACCTCCATTTACTACTACATCTATTAAACATTAACATTAAATTTATAAATATCAGTATAATCTTCTTTATTTTCACAATCTTCGTATTCATTAAAATTTAATATTAAATCAGAAAAAATCATATATTCAATTTTTCTATTAGAACTAAGACCACTACTAAATTTAATTTTTATATTTTTCATTTTTCCTTTTCTAACTATAAAATCGTTATCTATTATCTCATTTGTAAACGCATAATATTTTACATTTTTACTATCTTGTAAATATACTGTTTTTGTATCCTTTTTTGTATCTAATAAAATATCATTATCTGAATCATTAATAATTTGTATATCATATATTTCATAATCCATATATATATCTTTATTTAAAACTTTAATTGTTATATTATTATTTTCTGTTTCTTTATTAACTTTCTCTTTCCCTATATAGTTTTTTATATTAAGTTTATATTCATCATTTTGCTTAACAACAGTAAAATAATCCATAGTTTCACTAGTAATATTCCCTGTTGTCAATATATCATTTGATATATTAACTTTATAAGTATCATTTGTCCAATTTTCAATAGTAAATAATCTAGTTTCATTATTAAATATAATATTATAATAATTATCTCTAAAATCTTCTTCTGTTTCAAATAAAACTTCTCTACAATCATCAGACAATAGTCTATATGCTCTTTCTATATTTCCTTCATTACAATAATCCATAAACTTATTTATAATATCTACATCACCATTTAATTTATTCTCTGATATTTTTTCACCTGTAATCACAGATCTATTTGAAACCAACTCCTGATGAGCATTATTAGAATTATTCACTACACTAACATTATCTATCGCAACATCTTTTTTACTTATTTTTGAAAAATAATTTAACAACTGAATTATAGCCAATATAAAGACTATAATTAGTATAATCTTAAAAATTTTCTTCCTGTTTTGGTTATAAAATTTAATCAATTTATACATAATCATAGCCTCCTATTTTAACTAAATCTTATTTTACTAAATGCGTCTACGCAATCCATAGTATTATCTGCTGCTCCACTTGCAACTCTATTTGTATTTTCTTTTTGTTTACTCCTTCTTTCTCTATCACTCATAGCACCTCTTCCACTTGCAACTCTATCTCTATCCTCTTCATCAACCATATCCTTTGCCTTATTTTTAATTCTATCATTACCTTCAAATTCACTAGTAAATGTAGTATGCCATTCATCTCTATCTTTTTTCTTCATATCAGTTGTGTCTTTTCCACCCATTCTTGCAACATATTTAGCAGTAGAGATAGCTTGTGCTCTATCAACTGATTTAACTATTCTTTGACCGTTTTCATCTTCTTTTACAATTCCATTTTTTTCCAACTCATATCCTGCCATAATATCATCCATATTACGAATTCCATGTTCTAAATAATCTGGAACAACATTCTTCATTATTTGCTTTGCTTCTCTGCTTCCATATTTCTTTTCTAATTTATATTGATTATTCAAATCTCTTTGATAATTTTTTATATATTCCTGTCGTTTAGCTTCTTCATAATCCTCATCTGAGTCATACATAGCTCTTTTTTGCATATCTTCAATACCATCAACAGTTAAAGCCCTTGATGTTGCTCCTACTGTATTTGACCCTAACTTATATCCACCTGCAACTCCAGCTACAGTATATTGAAAAGCCTTTGTTGGATCTCCACTAGCTATACCTGCTGCTAAAGCAATACTACCTGCCGTTGCTCCAAGTGCAGCTCCCCCTAAAGTTCTTAAACTTCTTTTAACAGGATGTGAATTTTTAATACTATTTCCAGCTTTCTGTAAAAGTCCTTTGCCATAATATTTTGCCCCTGTTTTAATTGCATTCATATAATTTTTCTTTGGTTTTGGTCTTGAAACTCTCATACGTTGACTAGCAGGTGAAGCATTTGTATTTGTATTTTGTTGTGAATTTGATGCATTTCTAGGCATTTCTCGTGAATGACTTCCATTTCCATTTTGACCACCTTGTTGTGTATTATCAGAATAATTTTCATTTGCATTTCTTATTGAATATTCGTCCTCTGACAAATCATATATATTATCATCATTAAATCTAATACCATCTGAATTACTATTACTATGATTTCCTCCATTTGGAGCTCCTCCATTTGGACCACTTCCATTTGAACCTCCTCCACTTGGACCACTTCCACTTGGATTATTATCTAATGGATTAGGCATAGAATTATCTGGTAATAATGGTATATCTGCATCTCTTATTGAATATTCATCCTCTGATAAATCATATATATTGTCATTACTAAATCTACCACCATTTGAAGCACTATTATCTGAACCATTCCTATTTGAATTATCATAATCTGATTGATTATTTCCTCTATTTGTATTATTACTATCTATTGTGTCATCATTGTCAGTTGTACTATTACTATAACTTGTATAATCTCCATTTAAGCCATCCCCAAGCATAGAACCTTGTGTATCAAAACCTTCTCTAGATCTTATTCTTCCATCATCATCTTGCCCACCATTTGATGAAGAACCTCCTTTAGCATTTCCTACATCTTTCGGACCTTTTGAAAAGATTGTTTTCATCAATCCCATAGCAGCTGCAGCACCAGCAGGTCCTGCCAACAATCCTGGAGTATTTGATTTTCCATCAACTCCAAAGAATTTACGGAATAGTTTTTCTGATGGTATAATAAACCCTATAGCAACTAAAGAATAAATTATATTTGCTGAAGCTAGTTCAAAAGCTGTAACAATTAATATTGTATATAATATTAAATGCATAGGTTGTATTAATAAATTAAATATATATTCCTTAAACCACATATCAAAAGCCTGTGCTTTTCCATCATTTATTTTATCAATTGGATATGTTAAAGCAACTAATGGTGCTATAATTGTTAAAAAAGCCATATATATAATTCTCTTTATATATGTAACTATAAAAAATATTGTATAAAATACTAAAACCAAAAATATAAGTGTATATCCTGCATATAATGCACTCTGAGATTGACTCATTTGAGCATTTAATCTAGCAACCCCAATTAAATTTGTATTCCAATAAATTAGTTTATCTCCATTATCATCAGTTAAATAACTACCATCATCTTTTTTAACATACAACTGCTCCAATTGTTCATCTGTATAATCATAATCATCCTTTAATCCATCTGATATTTTTCCCTCCTTATCTGCCATAACCTGAAGATTCATATCTTTATAATTAATATCTTTAATAACCTCTGTAATTTTCCCAACAATAAGATTAGAAAAAGTCATAATATATTGCATGAAAAATAACAAACAAATTGCGACAACCCAATCAACTAACATCTGTTTATACTTAGCTTTATCACTAGAAGTACTTGATATTATTATTTTAATTCCAATAAAAACTAGGACTGATAAAAGTGCAACCAAAGCAATATCTCTCAAGACAATATACCAACTAGCAATCGCAGACCTTAATGTTGCGGCAGTTGATTCAATAATTATAGGTTCACCATCACTATCATTAATAACATTTCCTTCATTATCAGTAAGATATCTCCCCATAACTTTGTTTCCATTTTTATCTTCAAGCTCTTCTGCATCTGGATTGAAAAAATCTACATCAAACATTGGTATTTCATTAGAGAATATCTCTTGTGGAGATATAGAATACAATGGCAAAGATAATATATCATCTGGATATGCATTTGAGTTATATATGCCGACTGCAACAGAACCTGCAATAACAGACACTATAACAACTGTTCCAGCACTGACAGTTCCTAATGTTATACCTGTCAATGCTCCAACAAGTGCTGTTGCTACACCTGCTGTAAGTAAGACTGCTGCTGTTGCTACCACAGCTACTGCTATAAATATAGCTATTGTTTTTATTCCTTTCCAAAGGTTTTCCCAAAAACCTGTCGATAAATTTATATCTAATAAAGTTATATCCTGTTTAAATATTACTTTATGTACAAGTCCATACGCCCCATCACTAAGAGACAAAACTAAATCTACAATTGGTTTTAATAATTTTCCTCCAATTTCATTACTTGCTTTTACATTATTTGGTACACAAAAACTTACTATAGTAATAAGTATAAATATCATTATTAACTTCTTAAAAATACTTCTATTTTCAAAAACTTTCATACAGTTTAAACCTCCCGTCTATTTAAGCATTATTCCTCTTCGCAATCTGGTTCAAGTTAGTCTCAACAAACTCAAACTCTTTTCTAGTCGGCATAATCTTCAAAATTGCCGAATCTGCACCAACCTTTAGTAATCCCTCACCCTTCTGGCAAGTAACCAAAAAGTTAGCCTCCCCTTCTGAAAGTTTAAACACTTCTTTCAAGTATTGAATTTCAGATTTATCTTGTGCTAAAAATAGCTTTGTATCTGAAGAAGTAAGAACTGCCTGAGCCTCTGGTCTCTCATAAAAATCCTGAAATCTTTGAGAAACAATAGCAAGCGAAACATTTCTCTTTCTTGCACGTCTAGCCATCTTATTCAAAAAGTCAACAGCCTCTGGATATGGCAATAACATCCAAGCCTCATCTACTAAAACTCTCTTTTGTGTAGCTTTTTTCTTATCTTCACTATTTTTCTTAACGAATTTTTCCCAAATCCAAGAAAGCAAAATTTGTTGAGCAAGAGGTCTTGCAAATCTTTCCTCTAATTGAGAAATATCCAAATTAATAAAAGGTGCACCATCTAATAGTTCAAATGTAGATTGTCCATCAAAATAAGCCATCTGACCATCATACTCTCTTATATATTGTTTCATAACTTTTAATAAATAACTATAATGATATTGATAGTCTGGATTCACATTTTCCCTAGCCTTTCCTTCAATTCTTTTATACCAAGAACCAATAGTAGGCATATCTTTTTTCTCTTTTGTTAACAAATTACCCTGTCTGAAATTAGGATTTACAGCTTTATATAAACTATCAGGATTACTACTAATTCCAAGTGCTGCATACTCCTCTGCCACTGACTCTGCAATAATTTGTTTTGTAAGCTCGTTAACCTCATCAGACCTTGTACTACCTCTTGCCATTGTAACTAAAGCCTGTGTAACATCTTCTACTTTATTTTCTACATTCAAAGAAACTCTTTCTTTTCCAGTAATTTCATCTTTTATAATTTCAGTTTCAATATCAAACAAATTTATAACAGTTTTTGAAGTTGGACTAATTACAACATTTATTCCACCTAAACTTTCAGCAACTATTGTATATTCACCTTCAGCATCCAGTGCCAAACTCTCTATTCCCATAAGAACAGAAGACCTCGAAATTAATGTTTTCATTGTAACAGATTTACCAGCACCTGACTTAGCAAATATAACCATATTATAATTTGTAAGTGATGAATGGAAATTATCAAACAAAATGGGTGTCCCTGTTTGTTTATTAAATCCAAGTGGTACACCCGTAGGATGTCCTACTTCTGAAGTAGTAAATGGAAAAACTGTTCCCATTGAGTTTCTATCAAATGTATGTGTTTTATTTATTTTATCATTCATAAAAGGCATATTTGATTTAAACGCCTCTTCTTGCATTCCCCAAGCTGTTTTTATACCTACTAAAGTTTTAGACATCTCTGATGATAATAACTTAGTATATCTTTCCAAATCTTCCATACTATAAGCAAAAACAGTAGAAATAATAGAAGCCTCATACAATTTATTAAATCCTGCAGCAATTTGATCTCTTAACTGCTCTGCTTCAAATCTTTTTTGTGATATAGTACTCTCTCTATTTATATTACCTTTATCAGCTGCAACAATTCTTTCTGTCTCTAACTCATTTATTACTCTATTCAAATCATTTTGAGATTTATCTTCTTTAATAGGATTAATATATATTGAAGTATTTATATCTCCAAACATATACATATCTCTAAATAACTCTGGAAAAGTTGCCATTCTAGGAAGAGATGATACGAAAAAACTTCTTGCATATCTTTTTGTATTAGAAATTATTTCTAAATGATCTATATTAGAAGCATCAATTCCAGATGGTGCAATTAACTCTTTAATAGTTTTCCTTTTTAAAACTCTAATATTTTCTTCTTGATATTCTTTATACTGATTTTGTTGCTTTTCTTCTTGTTTTTGTTTTTTTGCCATCCTCTTCTCCTCCTTTTTCTTTTGTTCTCTCTTCACTATCTTTTTGAATTTTCTCTATAGCTTGATTTGTTAAATCTTCTCCTAATGCTCTTTTATTTTCCTCTATTAAAGCCATTGCCATTTGGTCTATCAAATTATCTAGTTCTTCTTCTCTACGTTTAGCTCTCCTTTGTTTTTCATTTTCTTCAGCAACCTCATAAATAGTTTCATTAGCTTTTCTTATAGCATCTTGTTCAATTTTAATATCCAATTGTTTCATTCTCTTATCAAAAACATCAGGTGCTGTAGTATATAAATCCTCATAACCAGCATTTAAAGCTCTTTGCAAATCAAGTATTTCTGACTCATCTCTATTATAGGCAACATATAATAATTCAGCTATTTCAGTAGAATCCAAAACCTTACTTTTTATACCACAAACAGCCAGTGAACTTATAATAGACTGAGCCTTTGTATATAATTCTGAAAATGCTATATTAGAAATTTCCTCTTTATCAAAATTACCATTTGAAGCCTCTTCTGGATAATATGGAATTATAACATAATAACATTTACTCAAAATATTTCTATTTAAACTCATTCTTTCTGTATTATTAACAATATCAATACCATATTCATACAAATTACGTTGTCTAGTCAGTTCAAATCTTTCTTTATCAAGCTCTCTTTCAGTATACTGCCCTGAACGAACTTTTTGATTATATTCCATTTGTTTATTTGCATATTGTTTAGAAATATTTTCAACTCTTTCTTTATATGTATTTATACTATTTACCAAATTAACAGTTCTTGTTTGAACATAAATTTGAATTGGATATCTCAAAGTATTCAAAAATTGTAAAAAACCTTGCTCAACACTATTTTTCTCTAGCCCTGACATTAAGTCATAATTAATACCTTGGCACTCTATAACCATCAAAAATCTTTTACCATCTTTTTGAACAATCATATTATCAGTAATTCCATCAAATTCCATAAACTTGAAAATAGATTGCTTACTATAAGTTTGAGGTGCTGTTGATTGCCCTTTTTCAACTACCTTATTCTGTATTTTCTTATCTTTTGGTTTTTTACTTTTAAATTTTAGTATGATAAATATAATACATAAAACTACCAAAATACTTATCATAATACCTAAAACAATTGTTAAAATATTAATCATTTGATTATTGCTCATCTTTAGTATCCTCCTCTGCCTTATATATATAAATTTTATTGCCATTTTTCTTAAATCTAATCCACCTTAAAATAACATCATCAATGTTCTCTCCACCAGTCTTTTTTGTTATTTCAAATGCGGTTGATTCTGGTACCTTTAAAGTTCCAATTGCAAATCCTATTGCTGCAAATATCAATGTAATTATAAGACCAACCATAGAAAACCCTAACATTTTTAATATAAAATAAAATATTAATCCAACTCCTGCACCAACTGATGTATATATTAGTCCTTTTGTTGAAAAAATATATAAAATTCTCCCTTCACCTTTATAATTTCTTGGTATTTCATAGGTTTGCATAGCTTTCTCCTCCGTACTTTTAATTTATTTTTATACATATATAATTATATCATAAATTGTGGATAATTGTATAGTTTTTATCAAAAAAAGTGGAAATTTAATAGATTTGTAATCTTTTTGTAATATTATTTGTTAATAAGTCAGAAAAAAGAAGTAACTTTTAAAAATTACTCCCTTTAAACTTACAATTTAAATTTATAATGTCATTCTATTTACCAGATCCTATGTTAAATATCATTGTTGCTATTTGTGTTGCAGAAAGAACAACTATAATACCAATAATTAATGGCATAAAAGATTTTTTGTATTCTGCTTTTTCTTCTACACTTCCTAACATAAATTTAACACCCAATACCATCAATATAATTACTGAAGCAATAACAGCTATATTTCTAATAAATCCCATTACTTTACCAGCTGTAGATTCTAAATTACCTGTATTTACTGCAGTAGGTGATAAATTACCTGGTTCCAATAAGTCGTCTGCTGCCATAGTTATATTTGTTAAAAAATTAATTATCATTATTGCTAATAATAATATTGTAATAATTTTAACAGTTTTGTTCATATTTATTTCCTCCTTTTTATTTTTCTATTTATATTCAAATTACTTAGTCCTCTAAGTAAATTTTAATAACTAATTCTATAAACTTTGTCCTATTTTTATAAATATAGCCCATATTCCAAATGCTCCAAAAACAACTATACATCCTATAACAAAAGGAATTAAAGCTTCACTTATTTTTGCTTTTTCTTCTGCTGATCCAATTATAAATTGTAATCCTAAAACTGCGGAAATTACAACAGCTACACAAATTCCTATAAGCAATAATATATTATAAATAGTTTTAGATGTATTTTGCAACTTTTCTTCATCAATCAAGTTATTTTCACTCTTTCCTGCCTCCAGAAAATCATCTCCACCTTTTATAACTTGCCCAACTCCACTAGTATCTGCTTGTACTATATTTATATTAAAAAACATCATATTTATAATAGTAATTAAAATAATTATTATTATAAATTTAACTTTCATTAGCATCACCTACTTTTGTTTAATCATATTTAATGAATTGCCTTATATATAGCATCAACAATTGTTGTTCCAGATACTGCAAATATTATACCTATTATATAAGGTAACAATGTAGCTTTATAATTGGCCTTTTCTTCTACACTTCCTATTATATACTTAACACCTATTACCATTAATATTATAACAGAAGCAACTACAGTTATATTTCTAATAGCACCTAATATTTTACCAACTTTTTCAACAACTTCTACAGCATCATCTTTTGTTATTCCATCTGGTTTATATTTATTTGGATTTATATCTGCAAAAACTTCACTAAATATACTAACAAGTAAAAAAGTGATAATTAATATTAAAAATATTTTATTTTTTCTCTGCATTAACTCACCATCTTTCTTGCCTTATAAAATAATTATAACCTATTTTTTTTTATTTTTCAACTTTTTTTGCGATTTTGTAATAATTTTTCAAAATTATTATTATAAACAGACAAAAAACAATTTTATCTTATATGTATTTTAACATATAAAATAAATTTATCAATATATTTAAAAAAATAGTATTATCATTTTTAAGATAACACTATTTCTACTGGCGGAGAAAGAGGGGTTCGAACCCTCGCGCCCCTTACGAGACCTAACAGTTTAGCAAACTGTCCCCTTCACCACTTGGGTATTTCTCCAAATATATAAAAAAAGACATAAAAACTTAAATCTATCACTTATAAATTTATGGTCTTATATCTAAAAAAACTGGCGGAGAGGGTGGGATTCGAACCCACGGTAGGCTATAAACCTACGCCAATTTTCAAGACTGGTGCCATAAACCAACTCGACCACCTCTCCACATATTAGGCAAATATTTTTAAACTTGTCTAACGACAGTATTTATATTAACATTTTTAAAAATATTTGTCAATAGTAATTTTTCATTTTTTCAATATATGCAATTTTATATAAAAATAGTTATGATTTATTTTCACACACTTTATTCGAATCCTTTGCTTTTTTTATAGCTTCAACCTCTTCCTCAGAAAGAGTATATTTAGAATTACCTGCTTCAACAGGTTTGGCATAAATATTTGACATCTCTCTTGAGTAAATACCATTAAAAACAACACCATTATCTTTTTCATCTAATAAAGCAACAGCAAAACTCAAATCACTTCCAGAATCTCTAAACGCACTATATCTAACTACTCCAATTTTTTGTACACATTTAGACAAATCTTCTTTTAAATTTTTACAAATATTAGATATATCTACATTCTGTTTTTCTACATTTTCAACTTTATACATAAAATTTTCCAAATCTTCTTCTATATTATTACCATTTCCCAACTTCTTTATAAATTTTTTGTACTTTTTGTTAATCTTTATATTATTAACTAATAAAATTATAAAAGTAATAAATAAAAAAACAACAAAAATACTCAAACCTATCAAATAAGTATCTGTTTTCAAAAATTTTAATATTTCTTGCATTAAACTACCTTCCTATCCTAATTTAGTATTTACTAAAAATTAATAAAATTAATCTATCTCATCAAATTCAATATTCTTTCTAAATCTTCGTTTGATGCATACTCTATAACAATTTTTCCTTTTTTCTTTCCAGGATTCAATTTAACTTTTGTACCAAAAAAACCTTGAAAAGTACTTTCTATATCTTTATACAAAACACTAACCCTTTGTAATTCATCTTTTGAAATTTGTTTCTGATTTATCTTTTTATTTCTTTGCTCTATTTCTCTAACAGTAGATCCTCTTTCTATCATATCAACAGCAGTCATATATTGCTTTTCTGGATCTGTAATGGCAAGTAGCCCTCTACAATGCCCCTCTGTTAATTTACCCTGTTTTGCAAATTCCAAAACTCTTGGATCTAAATTTAAAATTCTAACAGTATTAGCAATTGTACTTCGACTCTTTCCTAACTTTTTAGAAACATCTTCTTGTGTCAACCCATATGTCTCCATTAAATTTTTTATTCCTAAAGCTTTTTCAAATGGATTTAAGTCTTCTCTTTGTATATTTTCTATTAAAGCTATTTCATTGTTTTTTCTTTCATCATCTTCTCTAACAATAGCTGGTATCTCTTCCAATCCTGCTAATTTGCAAGCTCTCCATCTTCTTTCTCCAGCAATTATACTATAATATCCATCTTTCTCTGTAACAATTATAGGTTGAATTAAACCATATTCTTTAATAGATTCAGCAAGTTCTTCTAAAGCTTCCTGATTAAAGTTTTTTCTTGGCTGGTTTCTATTAGGTTCAACTTGTGTTATTTTCAAATTTTTTAATATATCATTTTCTTTAAGTTGCTCTTCTTCTGGTGTTGGTCCAAATAAAGCATCTAGTCCTTTTCCCAATCCTGTTTTTTTAGGCATTCCTATCACTCCATTTCAAAAATTTTAAAGTTTATTTTAATAGTAAAAAATTATTCTGATTTATTTTGAGAATCATTCATTTTTATAAATTCTCTTGTAAACTTTTCATATGTTCTTGCACCTTTTGATCTAGGATCATATTCAGTTATGGGCATACCATAACTTGGTGCTTCACTTAATCTAACATTTCTAGGTATGACTGTTTTATATACTTTATTATCAAAATATTTTTTAACTTCTTTTACAACTTGATTAGAAAGGTTTGTTCTTGCATCATACATTGTAAGAAGTGCACCTTCTATTTCTAAATTTTTGTTCAAATGTTTTTTTACTAAATTAATAGTATTTATAAGTTGTCCCAATCCTTCTAAAGCATAATATTCACATTGAACAGGTATTAAAACACTATCTGAAGCTGTAAAAGCATTTAATGTAATCAATCCTAATGAAGGTGGACAATCTATTAAAATATAATCATATTCTGCCTTTATAATATCTAATTTTTCCTTCAATCTTTGTTCTCTTGATATCATAGAAACCAACTCTACTTCTGCACCAGCTAAGTTTATATTTGAAGGACATACAAATAAGTTTTTAATAATAGTTTTTCCAATTGCTTCTCCTATTTCTGTCTCTCCAACTAATATGTCATATGTAGAAAATTGAACTTCTTTTTCTAAACCAACACCACTTGTAGCATTCCCTTGAGGATCTGCATCTATCAATAATACTTTTTTTCCTTTTTTAGCTAACATTGTACTTAAATTAACTGTTGTTGTTGTTTTTCCTACTCCACCTTTTTGATTTGCTACTGATATTATTTTTCCCACAATATTGCCCCCATTCGCCAAAGTTAATTTTTACTTATAACTTTCTTATTTTTCTATATTTATAATATACAATTACTTTCAAAATGTCAATGTTTTTTTTTAAAGTTTTATATTTTTGATGTTACTATATAATACTTTTTTATAGTTAAATAGTCAAAAAGCTTATATATAAATTACTTAAAAATATTAATATGTAATTAGAATAATTTTAGCAAAATTATATGGGAATTTTAGTGACTTTTCTCTCATAACCTTTAATATTTAAAAATATTTTATATATAAGCTTTTTGATAGACTACAATATGCAAAACCATTATATAGTAAATTTTTAATTACAAAATAACACTACTTTAGAGTTTTACTGTTTGATTATAATAAAAATTAGAATTAGTTATAATTCAAAACATTATACTTCAATATATAATTTCACATGTAACAAAAATAATTTTACAATAAAAAAAACCTCTAAATAAAATTACTTTAGAGGCTCTTTAGATGGAACACCAGCTTTTCTAGGATACTTATTAGGTGTATACGTTATTTTATTAATAATAACAACATTTCTATCAATATCAGAATTAGGTAAAACAAAATTATCTATAAAATCAATTTTGCCTCCTAAAATACTTATAGCAACTTTAGAATCAAAAACTTCATCTTTAACATTATTTCCTTTCATACAAATACACTTACCACCAACTTTAACAACTGGAAGTAAATACTCAGAAAGAACTGTTAAATTAGAAACAGCTCTAGCAGTAGAATAATCGAAACTTTCTCTATACAACTTATTCTTACCGAAATCCTCTATTCTACTATGAACTGTATAAATATTATCCAAATTTAAAACAGAAATAACTTCATTTAAAAAATTAATTCTTTTATTTAAAGAATCTACTAAAAATATTTTTAAATCAGGTCTATAAATCTTCAAAGGAATCCCAGGAAAACCAGCACCAGTTCCAACATCTGCAATACTTTTATTATTATCTAAAAATTTATTAATAGAAAGAGAATCAATAAAATGTTTTAAAACTACATCTTCTGGCTGAATAATAGAAGTCAAATTGATTTTCTCATTCCACTCCAAAAGCAAATTCATATAATTGTAAAACATATTTAATTGTTTATCATCAAACACAATATTCATCCCATTTCCATAAAAACACATTAACTCTTTAAATTTACTAAACTCCATAAAAACTCCTCATAACTCTACATTTTATAATATTAAACAATTAAAGAATAATTCGCATATAACTAATTATCTATTTTACCTTTATTAACCTGCAAAAAAATCAAAAGTACTGAAATATCAGCTGGAGAAACACCAGAAATCCTAGAAGCTTGTCCTATAGAAACAGGTTTAAACTTATTTAGCTTCTGTCTAGCTTCCAAACTCAAACCATTAATTTGTTCATAATCTAAATCTTCAGGCAATAATTTAGATTCTAATTTTTTGAATTTTTCAACCTGTGCCTCTTGCATCTTAATATAACCTTCATATTTAACTTGAATTTCAACCTCTTCTCTTTCCTGTAAAGAAAGCTCTGGTCTATTTTGATCAATTTCAGCCAACTTATCATAACTTAGCTCTGTTCTCTTTAAAAGTTCTGCCAACTTTGTACCTGTTGTCAATTTAGATGTTCCATATCTAACAAGTAACTCATTAACTTCTTCTGTAGGCTTAACAACTGTATTTTTTAATCTATCTATCTCTTTACTAATATTCTCTTTTTTAACCAAAAATCTTCTAAATCTATCATCTGAAATTAATCCAACACTATGCCCAATCTCAGTTAATCTTAAATCAGCATTATCTTGTCTTAAAAGCAATCTATACTCTGATCTTGAAGTCATCATTCTATAAGGCTCATTTGTTCCTTTAGTAACAATATCATCAATCAAAACCCCAATATATCCCTGTGTTCTATCTAATATAATAGGATCTTTTCCTTTAATTTTATGTGTAGCATTAATACCTGCAATTAAACCTTGACATGCAGCCTCTTCATATCCAGATGTTCCATTAGTCTGTCCTGCCATAAACAATCCATCAATACCCTTATATTCTAAAGACAACTTCAAATTAGATGGATCTATACAATCATATTCAATAGCATATGCCGATCTTGTAAATTCTGCATTCTCTAGTCCTGCAATAGTTCTATATAAAGCAATTTGAACATCTTCTGGAAGAGAAGAACTTAAACCTTGTATATACATTTCATCTGTATCCAAACCAACTGGCTCAACAAAAGCCTGATGTCTAGGTTTATCACTAAATCTAACTACTTTATCCTCTATTGATGGACAATATCTAGGACCAGTTCCTTCAATCTTTCCAGCATATAATGGAGACCTATGTAAATTTTCCTTAATTAACTTATGTGTTTCCTCATTTGTATAAGTTAAATAACAATCCACTTGTTTCAAATCATTTATCTCATCTTCAAATGAAAATGGAACAATATTTTCATCCCCCTTCTGTACTTCCATTTTAGTAAAATCTATACTTCTTCTATTAATTCTTGCAGGTGTCCCTGTTTTAAATCTCACTAAATCAACACCTATCCTTTTTAAAGAATCTGATAATTTATTTGCAGCAGCAACACCATCAGGACCACTCTCTTCAGAAAACTCTCCCATAAAAATTTTACCTTTCAAATATGTTCCTGTTGCAACAATAACAGCCTTAACCCCATAAATAGCTCCAACTGAAGTTTCTATCCCCACTACCTTACCATTTTCAACCTGGATATCCACAATTTCTCCCTGTTTTAAAAACAAGTTCTCCTGTTTTTCTAAAGTATGTTTCATTTCGATATGATATTTCTTCCTATCAGCCTGAGCTCTTAAAGAATGAACAGCAGGTCCCTTAGAGGTATTTAACATTTTAATTTGAATCATAGTCTTATCAATATTTTTCCCCATTTCTCCACCAAGAGCATCTATCTCTCTAACAAGATGCCCCTTTGAACTTCCTCCAATATGAGGATTACATGGCATATTTGCAACTGCCTCTAAACTAATTGAAAACACCAATGTTTTCATCCCCAATCTAGCAGCTGCAAGTCCAGCTTCACACCCTGCATGACCAGCTCCAATAACAGCAATATCATAATTTCCTGCAAAATAACTCATTTTTATCTCCTTTCCTTATGAAACAGAAATCAGCGTTTTTTAACCTTTAAAAAATAATTTTACAATTCAGTAAAAACGAGAAATCAAAAAAAGTTTCTAAAATCATTTATATATCAACACTAATCAATATTTAGTATACATTTACTTCAAAATAAAGTAGCACAAAACACTATTTCAAAACTTATGTAAACTTTTTAAATTTGTTCGCCTTATTATTTTATAACACTATTTTCCACAATTTATAAACAATTATCAATTTCATAATTATCACTTTTAATTATCCATTAATAAATACTTTATATTTTCATTTATTTTAACCATATTTAGAATTTAACAATTAAACATCAAATTATATACCCAATAATTTAAAAATGTCTTATTTTAGATTTTCACAACAAATAAAATATTCCAATCTTAACATTATTTTCCTAAACAGAACTTAGAAAAAATTTCATCAATAATATCATCAGTTACAAATTCACCTGTTATATTTGCTAAATCTTCCAAAATATCATTAATAAAAATAGCAATAATATCAATAGGCATATTATTATTAACTGTGTCTCTTGCCTTTTTTACATTATCAAGGGCATTAGAAATTAAATTTTTATGTCTTAAATTAGTAATAATAATATCATTATCAAAATTAATTTCATCCAAATTGAACATTTTAACAATAATAGAATATAAGTCTTCTAATCCTTCTCCAGTCAAAGCAGAAATATTAACAATATTATTTGTAACAGCTATAAATACACTATCATTATTATTTAAAACACAACCTAAATCAGCCTTATTAAGTAAAATTATTGACTTCTTACCTTTTATAATATCTAAAATTTTATAATCTTCATCAGTTAACACTTTTGAACTATCAAAAATAGCAATAACCAAATCTGCACTATTAGCAATCTCCCTTGATTTAGCAATACCAATCTTTTCCACCTCATCTTCAGCTTCTCTAATACCAGCAGTATCAATCAATTTTAAAGAAATGCCCTCTATACTAACAAACTCTTCAATAGTATCTCTAGTAGTACCTTCATATTCTGTAACAATTGCCCTATCTTCCTTTAAAATAGAATTTAATAAAGATGATTTTCCTGCATTTGGTTTACCAATAATAGCAGTCTTAATTCCCTCTTTAATAATTTTACCATTATCAAAACTTTTTTCCAAAACCTCTAATTTAGATTGGATACTATCTAACATTGTTAAAACCTGATTATTAGCAACTTCATCAACATCATATTCAGGATAATCAATACTGACATCCATATTAACAATAACATCTAAAATTTCTTGCTTTATTTCTTTAATTTTCTTAGATAACCCCCCTTCTAATTGTTTAACACTAGTTTTAACCTCCCTTTCAGACTTACTATTAATAACATCAATAACAGATTCTGCTTGTAATAAATCAATTCTTCCATTTAAAAAAGCCCTCTTTGTAAACTCACCTGGTTCAGCTAAATTAGCTCCATTTTTTAAGCATAAATCTAAAATTTTTCTTACAACAACATTTCCACCATGAGAATTAATTTCACACATATTTTCAGTAGTATAGCTTTTTGGAGCTTTAAAATAAGAAACTAAGACTTCATCTATACTCTCTTTATTATCAACAATAAAACCATATTTTATAGAATAACCTTTTATATTTTCTATTTTTTCTGGTTTCTTTGGGACAAATATTTTATTTAAAACCTCAAAACAATCTCTACCACTCATTCTAATAATACCTATACCTCCAATGCCGAGGAGCCGTAGATATTGAAGCAATAACATCCATTTTTTTCTCTCCTTTTTTACATATTTATTAAACCATATAAAAGAAGCCAAAAGCGAAAATACTCTAAAGTAAAATCCGACCTTTGACCTCCGATTTTATTAAAAACAAAATTTATCTTTTCTTCAAAGAAATAACTACTTTTCTTCTAGGATCCTCCCCAATACTTCTAGTCTCAACAAAATTATTATCCTGTAATTTAGAATGAATAATTTTACGTTCATAGGCTTGCATCGGCTCTAAAGTAACAGATTTTTTAGTCTTAACAACAGTTTTCGCAAGTTTTTCTGCTAAATCTTCTAAAGCCTTCTTTCTTTTATCTTTATATCCTTGTATATCTAAAATAACTCTAACTTTATTATCTATACCTTTACCTGCAATAGCAGACAAAACACTTTGAAAAGCATACAAAGTTTCTCCTCTATAACCAATCAAAAAACCAACATTATTACCAGTTAAATCAACATTTAAACCTATATCAGAAACACTAACTGAAAAATGACTATCTACATTATTCTGTATTTTTTTCAAAAACTGATCTAAAAAGATTTCAACATTTTCCTTTGCCTTTTGTTGCTCAACTTTAGACAACACTACCTCTTTTACATCTTTTTTTACATAATCAGAATGTACTTTATTAACTTCTTTAACAGTTAATTTAACCTTTACAACTCTAGGAGCTAATATACTAAAAAAACTTCTTTTTTCCTCATTCTCCAAAACCTTAATATCAACCATATTTTTAGAAACATTTAGTTCTTTCAATCCCTTTTCTATGGCCTCATTTGTAGTTTTTCCTTCAGCTATAATAGTTCTTTCCATTTTCAACATTCCTTTCTTATTGCAACAATATTTAATCTTTTACTACTTTATTTAAAACTAATCTTTCACAAATCATTAAAATATTATTAACTAACCAATATAAAGCAAGTCCTAATGGTGCTACAAGAGATATAGATATAGACATAATTGGCATCATCCAAGACATCATTTTATTAGACTGTGCCATAGCATCTTCCATTTCATTTTTTTGAATATCTTTACTATCATCATTTTGAGAATTCTCACTACCTTCAGTAATATCAATAACATTTTCTTCAATATTATCTTCTTTTTTCTTATTAACTTGCATTGATGTAGTAATTCTCATTGATATAAAAGTAGAAATTATATAAAGAACTGGAATTATATAAACTGTCCAATCTGCCAAATTTTGTTGAGGAATTTTTCCTAAATCTAAACCAAAAAAGTTCATATTTAAATTAATTTGCTTTAAATTTTCATCTTCTGGCAATTTCTCTCTTAGATAATCAATTTCTCTTACAATATCAATTTCAGGATAAGCTTGACTTACAACCATTCCATCATTTTTCATTTGTTGTAAATAAATATCTAATTGAGAATCATTCATATTTTTCATATATGTTAAAGGAGCTTTAACCATATAAAAAATTGAAATTAACAAAATAAATTGAACAATAGCACTCAAACACCCACTAAATGGACTCATATTTTCTTTTTTATATAAATCCATCATCTCTCTATTCAATTTCTCAGGATCACTTTTATACTTAAATTGCAAAACCTTCATTTCTTTTTGAAGTTTTGCACTTTTTTTCATAGTTTTCTGCTGTTTCATAGATAACGGCAACATTAGCAATTTTATGATAACAGTAAATAAAATAATAGCTAATCCATAATTACCAACAAAATTGTTTATAATATTTAACAAATAACCAAAAATGTTTGCAAAAAATTCAAACATCTACACTCCTCCTACTCATTTTAGTGGATCATATCCTCCTTTAGAGAAAGGATTACATCTTAAAAATCTATATATACCTAAAATTGTACCTTTTAAAGCTCCATATTTTTCAATAGCCTGTTTTGTATATTCTGAACATGTAGGATAAAATTTACAATTAATATTCTTACTTTGTAACCATAAAGAAATATTTCTTTGATAAAAATTTATTACTCTTACTAAAAAGCCTTTCATAAATTAGATTCCTTAATCTTCATATTTGACTTTTCAAAAATAATATTCATATCAGAATTTATGTTTTGAAAAGTAGCATTATCTAAATTAGTTTTCTTCTTCCACAAAAAAACAATACTGTGGCCTACTTTTAAATTAGATTCCATATTTTTATAACTTTCTCGAAGTAATCTTTTTAATTTGTTTCTTCTTACAGCTTTTCCTATTTTTACACTTATAGCTAAACCTAAAAAATTACAATTTTTATTATTATCTTTTATAAAAGCCTCTATATTTTTTCCAGAATAATATTTCCCTTTAGATAAAACTCGTCTAAATTCATAATTCTTTTTTAACATCTTTGTCTTTTTCACTAATATTTAGTCCCTTCTAAATCGATGAAAAATTTAAAATTTAATGTTTTAATATAAAAAAGCAACAAAGACAAATCTTAATATACTTTTCAAAAACCCTTTGATCAATTAATTTTTGACAATTAACAACTACAAACATTTATTACTAAAAAAATTTTCAAAAAGATAAAGATTTGCCAAAGTTCTAAGCACTTAATTTTTTTCTACCTTTAGCTCTTCTTGCTTTTAAAACATTTCTACCTGCTCTAGTTTTCATTCTTTTCATAAATCCATGTTCTTTCTTTTCTTGTCTTGTTTTTGGTTGAAAAGTTCTTTTCATTTATAGCACCTCCTACTAGGTTTTTATTAACTAACTAATTCTTAAACACTGGGAATTTTTACAAAATAACCAGTATATCGATTATACTCTAAAAATTTATAATTTGTCAAGAGTTTTTTTTAAAACCTTCAATCCGTAATTTTAAATAATACTTTTTAATCGTGTAAGTAGTAAAAAAAATAAAAATAAATAATTTTAAAATACCAATATGCTTTTTTTTGAATTTAAAAACTTTTAAAATAAATTTTTGTAATATTTCTGTAATATATGCATTTTATCCACAATAAAAAACAAAATTATCCACAATAAAAAAATTTTTTCCACAATTCTATTGACTTACTTATAAAAATTTTGTTATTATATGAATTACAAAAAAAGACAAGATTTTTACTGAAATATCAATAAAAAAGTATGTTCGTATTTTTTTTGTTTTTTTACGAAAATATTACAAACTTATCAACATCTGTGGATAACTTTGTGGATAACTTAAAAGAAAGGATGAAGAAGATGACAATTGACCAAGATGAACTTTTAAGCAAATTACAAGAATTACTTAAAAATGAAGTTTCAACAATATCATATGAGACTTGGATTCAACCTTTAGGAATAGACAGTATAAAAGATAATCATATAGTATTTACTGTTAAATCATTTTTTCAAAAAGATTTTATTGAGAATAAGTTCGACAGCCTAATATTTAACACATTAAGGTATATAACAAATAAAGAATGGACATTTTCAGTTATAGATTTATCAGTAGAATCAAATAACAGTGAAATAATATCAACCAAAAATCCAAATGTATCTGATTCAGAATTAGAAACACATCACCAAACATTAAATACAAAATATACCTTTGAAACTTTTGTAGTAGGTAATAACAATAGATTTGCACATGCAGCAGCATTAGCAGTAGGAAATGAACCAGGAAAATCTTACAATCCACTTTTTCTATATGGTGGAGTTGGATTAGGAAAAACTCACTTAATGCAAGCAATAGGGAATAGGATATTAGAAAATAACTCAAAATCTAATGTCTTATATGTTACATCAGAAAAATTTACAAATCAACTAATAAACTCTATAAAAGACAATAAAACTGAAATGTTTAGAAACAAATACAGAAATATAGATGCCTTACTAATTGATGACATTCAATTCATAGCTGGAAAAGATAGAGTTCAAGAAGAATTTTTCCATACCTTTAACACATTAAGAGAAGATGGCAAACAAATAATTATCTCAAGTGATAAACCACCAAGAGATATAGAATTTCTAGAAGACAGGCTAAAATCAAGATTTGAATGGGGACTTTTAGCAGATATAGGAGCACCAGATTATGAAACAAGACTAGCAATATTAAGAAAAAAAGCCCAAGATGAAAACATAATAATAGACGATTCTATATTATCAAACATAGCAACCAAAATAGACTCAAATATAAGAGAACTAGAGGGAGTATTCAATAAAATTGTAGCAAGGGCATCTTTAACACACAGTCCAATAACAATAGAATTAGCTGAAAACATAATAAATGAATTCAAATATGAAAGTGAAAAAATAATATCTAGTGATTTTATAAAAGAAACTGTAGCAAAATACTTCAGCATAGATAAAGAAGAATTAGCTGGAGCAAAAAGATCAAATGATATAGCCTTTCCAAGACAAATAGCAATGTATTTATGCAGAGAAGTAGCTGGAATGTCTTTTCCACAAATAGGAGGAGAGTTTGGAAAAAGAGATCACTCAACAGTAATGCATGGTTATAATAAAATTTCAAAAGAGATAAAAGAAAAAAATAGTACTAAGCTAATTGTGGAAAGTGTGAAGAACATAATTACAAGTGAAAAAAAATAAGAAAATTCAAATAAAAAAGTAGTATTTTTAAAATTATGTTTGTAAAAAAAATTGTTTGTAAAAAAAATATCAAATTATTCTTACGGAAGCAATATATTTAATATCCACAACCAGATGTGAATAACCTGTTTAAAAACTGTGTAAAACTAAATTATACACAATAGAATAAAAAAGGTGTGGAAAAAAAGACAAATTATCCACTAAATTATTCACAATAATTTTTCTAGGGATATCAACTTTCAACATAGTTTTCCACAGTTTCCACAATACCTAATACTAATACTACTA
>CAOSZT010000015.1:0-18348 GCA_948528155.1 uncultured Clostridia bacterium
AAATTATATATTATTTTATATGTATCAGAGGATCTAAATTGTTGAGTATTTATTTATATTGGTTATTATTCTAACCATATTTGATGAACTTTTACATGAAATGATGTTACACATATACCTATTTTGTTTTTTTCATAATTTTACCTCTTAATTGTTATATATTATTTAACATATTTACTTAATTTTTTATATCTAATAAATAAGAATATTCCAATACACAATAATGCAACAATAGCAATAATTATAGTAAATTTAATTCCAGCATTAGGTAATTTTCCATTGGCAGTTGTTTTATCTTTAAAAGAAGTATCACCAGAAGAATTATTTGTACTTGAATCTATATTATTTATTTTATTGTTATCTACAAAAATTTCTATATTTTTATCTGTTTCTAATTTCATTGGTTTAGATACAGAAATACTTTGATTTCCACCTTTTATAGCAACTTCTTTAACATATAAATATATTACATCTTTATCAGAAATTTCATTGTAATTTGTAATATTTCTTGAATCTATTAAAAATTGTAATTTATTATTAGAGTTTTGTGCTTCTGAAATTTTAGTCCAATTATTTATGTTTTGTTCATTTGCATTTGAAGATAAATAATAATAATATTCAAGTTTATCATTATTTAAGTTTTTTATAATATTATCAATTTCAACATTTATTAAAATATAATCTTTTTGTGTGTTATTTGTAAAGAAATATCCTTGAGCATTTTTAATATCACATTTTATATTATTCAAGTCTGAATTTTGTGCTTTTGAATCATCTTTATCTTCATTGTCATCTTTATCTGTGTTTTCATTGTCATTATCTTCATTGTCTTCATTATCTGTATTGTCATTATCATCTTTGTCATCATCTGTGTCTTGTGGTTTAACTATTTCAATTTCAAGTTGTGTAGAAATAGATTGATAAGCAATAGTAATTGAAATTTTTCCTAAAGTTTTATTGTTAAAGCCTGTAACTGTTAAATCATTTGAAGTCAAATCAATATTTTCTGTTGATCCATCATTATAAGTAACTTTTATACTTCCTCCAGTTAAATCTAAATTTTCTGTATTTTGAATATATGTTAATTTTGTTGGGTTTTTAATAATAGTTAATGATGTTGCTGTTTTTTCTTCTACAGATATTGATTGAGTAACAGTTTTATCTTGATATTTTATTGTTACAGTAGTTTGGTCTTTTTTTAGATTAGTTCCATTTTCTATTGTATAATTTAATATTTCTTCAGTTGAATTGTCCTCAAATTTTCCAATAATTATCATACCAGTGGTATCAAAGTTTTGACCAATTATATATTTTGTTTTGTTTGGTGCTTTTTGTATTGTAATTTCAATTAAAGCATTAGGTGTAACTGAAATTTGTTGTTTTACTGTTTTGCCTTCATATGAGATTGTTACTTGAGTTTGATCAATTTTTAAATTGTTTCCATCTACTATAGTATAGTCTGATATTGTTTTTGTAGAATTATTTTTATAGGTGGCTTCTATAATCATTCCAGTTTTATCAAAATTTTGTCCTTCTTTATAATTTGTTTTTGTAGGTGGTGTTTTTATTTTTAATTCAGTAATTGTATTTTTTTCTACACTAATTGGCTGTGTAATTGTTTTATCATTGTATTTTATTGTTACACTTTCTTGATTAAATTTTAAGTCTGTACCATTTAAAATTTCATAATTTGAATCATCTAATATTGTAGATGTATTATTGTTAAAATATGCTTTTACAACCATACCAGTTTTGTCAAAATTATCTCCTTCAATATAGTTTGTTTTATTAGGTGGTGTTATAATTTCAATATTTTTTAAAGAGTCATCTACTATTTCTGAAGTTTGTGAAACTGTAAATGCTTTTATTGTGGAATCTCCATCAAGTAAACTAGCATTTTCAGAAGACAATTTACTAAGATCATACCAATCTTCATTTCTTTCAAAGCCAATTTTGGAAGTAGTAAAACATTTTCCTTCTTCTACTTGTACAACATTAAAATCATCTATTAAATCAGTAGGAGATTCTGTTGCAAATATTACATTTTCATCGTTAGGGTCTGTTAGTTCAATAGCTACAGCAAAAGAATCTGATTTTAGTTCAATAGGTTTTTCAAATTCTAAAGTATGATATCCTTGAGGTACAGTTACTGATTCGCCTGATTTTAGAGTTACTAATTGTAAATCATCTTTTGTTTTTCCAGTTCCATTAGGATTTATATATACTTTACAATTATATGTTTGACAGTTATATAATGAAATTTGATTTAAGTATTCTGTTCCATTTGTAGTTTTGTTAAAAATGTTACATAATATAATACTAGAATTATCCATTTGTATTTCTTGAGAAGGATAATAGTAGTCATATTGATATATGTGATCATAATTTGTTTTGTCAGTAGCTTTTTGTATACCAACCATATTTTGAGATATATTAACATCTTCATAAGATACATAAATAATACCATTGTCTCCAATTTTACTATAAGCTTTATTATTCTCAATAGTATAACCTAATTGTTGTATAAATTCATTTGGAATTGAAGAAGCTGTGTTCCAACCATTTGATATACATTCACTATTATAAGTTGTGAATATTTTGTTTTTTAAATCTGATAAGTCATATTCTAGTTTTTCTCCCCAAGAGTTTCTTACAATCCAAGCTCCATTTGATCTTGGTCTTGCACCTTCAACAAAATTGTTAATACTGTAATTGTCATCCCAGCCAATAATTGAAATAGCATGGTCTATTGGATGTGATAGGGGAAAGTTACAATATTTAGCAGCAGTTTCATTATTATAACAACTTCCAGAGAAAATAGATGAATTATCACCATGTAGTGGAGCAAATATTGCACCATAATTTTGTATGTGTTGTTTAAGTTGATTCATTATTTGAACTTTTTGTTCACCTATTGCCATTTGATAGTCTGGAAATTCGATAATATCAGATACCTGACTTGTAACAGTTTTATTTTGAATTTGACTTATATTGATAATGTTTTCATTGTCTTCAAATGGCATTTCTGCTTCTTCTATTGCACCTAATCCATTTGTTAAATAGCTATGAGCAAGATACCAGTTACCACCATCTTCAGGGTTTCTATTATATCCATCTGGATTTATTACATTGTTTTCAAATACTCTACTTGTAGCGTAGTTCATATGTCTTTCAGAAAAGTCATATATTTTTGATTGATTTGTGCCTTTTTTATAATTTGATAAAGCAATTGTTGTTTCTAATGATGATATTGCAGCAAAAGCCCAACATGATCCAGTGGATTTTTGATCTTTTATAATTAAATTATTTGGTATTATGTCTTTTAGACTAAACCTTGGATTAATACTAGAACGTAGTATGTTTGTTCTGTAAAATGGATTTTTTGAAGTATTGTTTGTAAATGGAATATCATACATTCTAGGTTGTGATATTTTTTCTCTTTCTTCTTTAGGAAGTTCAATCCATTTGTTAAAGTTTTCAGAATGTTCGACTTTTTTTAAAGTACTTTTTGCATATGATTTTTCACTTAGTGATAAAATTAATATTATTAATAAAATGATTGTGATAAATATTTTCTTTTGTTTTTTCATAAATTTTTCCTTCCTTTTTATTCATTTTTTTGATTTATTGTTAGTATAACATTTAATTGTAATTGTGTCTATATAATTACCTTTAAGTTTCGGGATTTTTTCAAAAAACCGAAACTTAAAAGGTCAATATTATTGAAATTTTATATTAAATATGTTATACTATATATGTAACAATTGTAATTTTAGGATTATGGAGGGCTTTATGAAAAAAGAAGAGGCAGAAATCCAGAAAAATACTGGAAAAGATAACATTGATAGGATGAATAAGATGTTAAAAGAATATCAGGAACAAAGAAATCTGGGAAAGAAATAATCCAATAGTGCAAGCACATCATTTTTATTGATGTGCTTTTGCTTTTTAAAAAATAAAAAAGGATTTACGTAAAATACGTCGAATAATATATATAAATATGTTTATTTGAAAGAAAGTGAGGAAAAATGATAAGATACAGCGAAGAAATTTTAAATGAAGTGAGACAATTAAATGACATTGTAGATGTAATATCACAATATATACATTTAAAAAGAAGTGGAAGAAATTTTTTTGGATTATGTCCATTTCATAATGAAAAATCACCATCATTTTCAGTATCACCAGATAAACAAATATTTCACTGTTTTGGATGTGGAGTAGGTGGAAATGTAATAACATTTGTATCTAAAATAGAAGGAATGAACTTTATAGAAACAGTAAAAATGTTAGCAGAAAGAGCAAATATACAACTTCCAACATTAGAGAACAATGGAGATGTACAAAAGGAAATACTAAAAGATAAAGTATATAAAGTAAATGAATTTACAGCTGAATATTATCATCAAAATTTATATGATAAAACACAAGCAAAAATAGCACAAGAATATGTAAAAAAAAGGCAATTAAAAAATGAAACTTTGCAATCATTTAAAATAGGATATTCAGGAAAGTTTGATGAGTTGTACAAAGAACTAAAGAAACAAGGGTTTGAAGATCAGGAAATATTAGAATCAGGTTTAGTAAATAAAAATGATAAAGGGCAATATATAGATAGATATAGAAATAGATTAATGTTTCCAATATGTGATGTAAGAGGACGTGTTATAGCATTTGGAGGTAGAGTGCTAGATGATTCAAAACCTAAATATATAAATTCACCAGAAAATGTTGTATATAGTAAAGGACGACATTTATTTGGTTTAAATGTAGCAAAAAGAAATGACATTAGAACATTGTTAATTGTGGAAGGCTATATGGATGTAATATCTTTACATCAAAGAGGTATAACAAATGTAGTAGCTTCACTTGGGACAGCTCTTACAGAGCAACAGGGTTGGTTACTTAGAAAAAATACTGAACAGATAGTTTTGAGTTTTGATTCAGATGAGGCTGGTATACAAGCTAAACTAAGAGCTTTAGATGTATTACAAAATATGGGGTGTGATTTACGTATTTTGCAAATGGAGGGGGCAAAGGACCCAGATGAATATGTTATAAAATATGGAAATGCACGTTTTAAAAATTTAGTAGACAAAGCACTTTCTGTGATTGAATTTAAAGTAAAGGTATTAAAAAAAGACTTAAATTTAGAAAATGTGAATGATAAAATTAAGTTTTTGAACGAAATAGCTAAATTAATTTCAAAAGTAAATAATACAATAGAAAAAGAAATATATATAGAAAAGATAGCAAGAGAATATAGTATTTCAAAGGAAGCAATAGAAGCAGAAGTTGCTAAATTGAAATATAAGAATGTAAAAAGCCAAAGAGTTTTAGAAAAACCAAAGCCAATTATTACACATAAAAAAGAGGATACAAATGAAATATCAGAAGATATTAAAAAGAGAGAAAACACTGTAATATCAATAATATTAACGGGAGATTTACCAGTATTTAATATAATAAAACAAAATATAACAATTGAAGATTTCAAATATGAAGTAAATAGAAGAATAGTAAAAAAGTTGTATGAAGAATTTGAAAAAGGAAATAGTAATATTAATGCGATAATAGACAGTTTAGAGCAAGAAGAACAAAATCAAATTACAAGTATAATGGCAGAAGATTATGGAATAGATAATTTAGAAAAGGCAATTGATGATGTGGTAAAAACTTATAAAATAGAAAAGTTAGAAAATAAAAAAATAGAAGTTAGACAACAATTGAATAATATTACTGATTCTGAACAAAAAAAAGAATTAGAAAAAGAGCTAAATAATATAGTTATTATGTTAGCAAAAATAAAATAAGTTTATCTAGTAAAATTTTAGAATATTTATTAGATAATAAGGGAATCGAAAGGAAATGAGTGTAAATGTCTAATAAAAAAGAAGAAAACAAAGAAGTAATAAAAAATGACGAGAAGAAAAAGGATATTGAGAAAGAAGATAAAAAAATAAATAAAGAAGAAAAAGAAAAAATAAATAATATAATAGAACAAGCAAAAAAAGATGGAAAAATGACATATGCAGATTTAGCAACAAAATTGAATGATGTAAATCCTGAAAAAATAGATTCTGTATTTGATGAATTTGAAAAAGTTGGAATGGATATATTACCAGAAGATTTTGAAGAAGAACCAGATATTGAAGATTTAAAAGAAGTTGAAGAGATAAAATTAGATGAAATAACAGATACAACTTTTGAGGGAATTAGTGTAGATGATCCTGTAAGAATGTATTTAAGAGAAATTGGGAAAATACCACTTTTGACTTTTGAAGATGAACTTGACCTTGCAAAAAAGATACTTGAAGGTGATGAAGAAGCAGAAAAAAGACTTGCTGAGTCAAATTTGAGACTTGTAGTTAGTATTGCAAAAAAGTATGTTGGTAGAGGAATGCTATTTTTAGATTTAATACAAGAAGGTAATTTGGGATTAATAAAGGCAGTAGAAAAATTTGATTATACAAAAGGTTTTAAATTTAGTACTTATGCAACTTGGTGGATAAGACAAGCAATTACAAGGGCAATAGCAGATCAAGCAAGAACAATAAGAATTCCAGTTCATATGGTAGAAACAATTAATAAATTAATACGTACATCAAGAAACTTATTACAACAATTAGGTAGAGAGCCAAGTCCAGAGGAAATTGCAAAAGAGATGGAAATATCAGTGGAAAAAGTAGTAGAAATACAAAAGATTGCACAAGATCCAGTATCACTAGAAACTCCTATTGGAGAAGAAGAAGATAGTCATTTAGGAGATTTTATTCAAGATGAAGATAGTCCAGCACCACATGATGCTGCTTCATATACACTTTTAAAGGAACAATTAGAAGATGTTATGAATACTTTAACTCCAAGAGAGGCTAAAGTATTAAAATTAAGATTTGGATTGGAAGATGGAAAGTCTAGAACTCTTGAAGAAGTTGGTAAAGAGTTTAATGTAACTCGTGAGAGAATAAGACAAATTGAGGCTAAGGCTTTGAGAAAATTGAGACATCCTAGTAGAAGTAAAAAATTAAGAGATTATATGGGGTAATAGGAAATAATATGGAAAACATAAATAGTTTTGTAGAAGGTATAAAGTCAATACAAATAAGCCAACTAATTGACATATTGATTGCAATAATAATATTTTTTATATTTAGAATATTTAGTAAAACTTTATCATATATAACAATTAGAATGTTTAAGAAAAGAGTGAAAAATAAAAAAATAATAAAAGATAATCCATTTTATATTCCATTAAAAATATTTTATTCAATTTTAGGAGTATATATAGCAATATTGTTTTTAAAGGCTCCTATAGGAATTAGTGATCAAATAATTTTAATTTTGACTAAAGCATTTAAAATAGCAGTTATAATATTATTTTCTAATGGAATTGCTAATAGTTTGACTATAAATAGTAATTTGGTTAATAAATTAAAAGAAAAGCTGAATCCAGATATAGAAGATTATATGTTTAAGTTTATATTAAAAGCAGTAAGAATTGTTATATATATAATTGCTGGATTTTTAGTTTTAACAGAATTAAATTATAATTTGAATGGTCTTGTAACAGGTTTAGGTATAAGTAGTGTTGTTATTACACTTGCAGCACAAGATACTGCTAAAAATTTGTTTGGTGGATTGGTTATTTTTTTGGATAAGCCTTTTGTTGTTGGTGATTGGATAGAGGTTGATAAGTATGAAGGGACTGTTGAAGATATTACTTTTAGGAGTACAAGAGTAAGAGCTTTTGAAAATTCACTTATTAATATACCAAATTCAACAATTGCTAATGCTTCTATAATAAATTGGAGTAGAATGGAAAAGAGAAGAAATAAGGTTAATTTGTGTTTAGAATTAAATACTCCTATTGACAAAATAGAAAAGGTGCAAGCTAGAATTAAAGAATTGTTGAAAAAACATGATGATGTTATTGATGATACTATTACTGTTAGATTTGATAATATTACTGATAATGGTATTAATTTGTTAGTTTGTAGTTATACTAATTCAGTTGATTATGCTAGTTTTATTGAAGAAAAAGAAAAAATAAATTTTAAAATTATGCAAATTTTAAGAGAAGAAAATGTTGAGTTAGCATATGATACCAAAACTGTGTTTTTGAAAAAAGATTAAGAAAAGCTCCTTTTTGGAGCTTTAAATTTATCATTGAAAATCAAAAGAATTTTCACAATTAAGACACAATGAGATAATAAAATAGTTTTGAAGATGTCATATTAATTAAGAGAGTAAATTAATAATAGTAAAATAAATGTATAATTAAATTTGTTAATATAGTTTAAATGTGATTTTTTAATATTAAATAGGGTGATAAAAATGAATAATTATATTTTAATAGTTGATGATGAGTCAAGAATGAGAAAATTGATAAAGGATTTTTTAGTTGCAAAGGGTTATGATATTTTAGAAGCTGAAGATGGAGAGGAAGCATTACATATTTTTGAGGAGAATGTAGAAAAGATAAGTTTAATTTTATTAGATGTAATGATGCCAAAGTTAGATGGTTGGTCTGTTTTAAGGCAAATTAGGCAAATATCTAAAGTTCCTATAATTATGTTGACAGCTAGAGGAGAGGAACAAGATGAGTTGTTTGGATTTGAACTAGGTGTAGATGAGTATATTTCAAAGCCTTTTAGTCCAAAAATTTTAGTTGCTAGGGTTGAGGCAATTTTGAAAAGAACAAGAATAGATGAGAGACAAATAAAAGATTGTGGAGGTATTGAAATTAATAAAGATGCAAGGTCTATTACTGTGGATGGTAAGATATTAGAACTTAGTTTGAGAGAATATGAGCTACTTGTTTATTTGGTGGAAAATGAAAATATTGCACTTTCAAGAGATAAAATTTTAAATAATGTTTGGAATTATGATTATTATGGAGATTCTAGAACGATTGATAGTCATATTAAAAAAATTAGACATAAGCTGGGTAAAAGAGGAAAATATATTAAAACCATGAGAGGTGTAGGTTATAAGTTTGAAGTAAAGTAATTATAGTATTTTTTATATAGTATAAGTGAAAGAAGGATTTTGTATAAAATATGAAGGTACATATAAAAGAGGTGTTCTCATCTGTAAAAGTAAGGTTGTTTATTACATTGAGTACAACTATATTGTTGATAATATTATTTTTGATAATGGTTAATAATTTTGCTTTAGAAAATTTTTATTTATATAATAAAGAAAAAACATTAATAGCAGTTTATGAGACTATTAATGATTATTATAAAAATCCATATCAAGATTATGATATTAGTACAAAGTTAGAGGAGTTGTCTATAAAAAATAATTTTGATATTTTAGTAAAAGATATAAGTGGTATAAATGTATATACTACAAATAAAAATTTTTCTTCAGTGATAGGCACAATAAATGATATTTTAAATAAATTTAATAAGGATTATGGACAGGAGTTAAAGTCAAATGAGAAGTTTTCAATAAGAAAGCAGAGAGATGTAAAAAATGGATTATCATATCTAATGCTTTCAGGGAAATTGGATAATGGATATTTTTTGTATATACGAATACCTTTAACTTCAATTCAAGATAGTGTTACTATATCTAATAATTTTTTATTGTTAATGGCTGGTTTTACTATTTTGATTGCAGCAATTATGGTTTCAGTTGTTTCTAAAAAGTTTACAGAACCAATATTGCAGTTGAATTATATTGCTAAAAAAATGTCAAATTTGGATTTTAGTTATAAATATCAAGTTACTAATGTTAAAGATGAAATAAATGATTTGGGGAATAGTATTAATATAATGTCTGAAAAGCTGGAAAAGACTATAAAACAGTTAAGAAGTACAAATGTAGAGCTTGAAAAGGATATTGAGGAAAAGTCTAAGTTGGATGAAATGAGAACAACTTTTATTTCTGATGTGTCTCATGAATTGAAAACTCCTATTGCTTTGATACAAGGTTATAGTGAGGGGCTTCTTGAAAATATAAATAATGATGATGAAAGTCGTAAGTTTTATGCTGAAGTTATTTTAGATGAGTCTAATAAAATGGATAAATTGGTTAAACAGTTGTTGGAGTTAATGAAATTAGAGTATGGTAGAAGGGATTTTAGTAATGATGTTTTCGATATTGTAGAGCTTGAGAAGGAGATAATAAGAAAGTCTAAAGTTATGCTTGAAGAAAATGAGGTATTGATAGAATTTAATGAAGATCAAGAGATACTTGTTGTTGCAGATGCTTTTTATATTGAACAGATTATTACTAATTATTTAACTAATGCTATTAAAAATGTGAAAGTGGTTAATGGTGAGAAAGTTATTAAAATTTCAAATGATATTGTTGATAATAAGGTTTGTATTAGGGTTTTTAATTCTGGTGAAAATATTAAAGTGGAAGATTTGAATAGGATTTGGAATAGATTTTATAAGGTAGATGAATCTAGAAATAGAGATAATGGAGGCTCTGGTATTGGCTTGGCTTTTGTAAAGGCTATTATGAGTAATTATGAGAATATGTATGGAGTTAATAATTTAGAGAATGGTGTGGAGTTTTATTTTGCTATTCCTTTGAGTAAATAGGTATTTTGTGTTACAGTTAAGGTGCTAATTTATATCTGCAAAAGAGCTATAATATATTATTTTTTAGGAATGAAGAAAAAATAATATATTATAGCTCTTTTTCTATTCTACATATTTAAAATTTGACCTGAACTGTAACATTTTTGGCTCTTTTGTCATTACTGGATAATGGTTTGCAAATAAATTAACCGTGAACATTCCTCATTCGAAAGCCTAACTAATTCTAATTTTCATTACAATCGAATGTTAAAACTCTAAAAAAGTATATTTATCAATTTGTTTCAGCTACTCAACAATAAAATAGTATTATTTAGTAACTTTTGTCGAATTTTGCGATGAAAAGTGCTTTACAATTTTGAAAGTTTGTAGTATTCTATTAATAGATTTTATATCAAATACACAAAAGTGTTTAAGTCAAAAAAATTTTTTCGAAAAAATTATTCCAATTTAAAAATAAGATAATTAAAAGGTTGGTGAACTATATGGATGTTTAATTATACTACAAGATATCTTAATGTGGTTAGTTTTTTTATTACTATACTGATTTATTTCTTTTTAATGAAATCAAATGTGATAATAAATAAAGTTGATTTCAATTCACTATCTATCTTTAATATATTAAAAAGAAATACTGTGTTGGTTGAGTTAAATTCTAATTATATTAAAAAGGATACTGCAGAAGAAAGTACAAAAGGTCAAAATAATTTACTCCTAAAAAATATAGAAAGTACAAAAGAACTTAATTGGAAAATAATAATTCCTAAAATATCATTAGAGGCACAAATATCTGAAGGCACAAGCAAAAGTATAATGGATAAATATGTAGGTCATTTTGAAGAGACTTCTAAAAGTAATGGGAATGTAGGTCTTGCGGCACATAATAGAGGATATGATGTTAATTATTTTTCTCAAATAAAATCTTTGAAAAGTGGAGATAAAATTATTTATAAATTCTATGATTTTGAAAAAAGCTATAGAGTAATTGAGAATGTAATAATTAAGGATATAGATTGGAGTTATTTGCAAAATACGGAAGATAATAGAATTACACTAATTACATGTGTAGAAAATGAGCCAGAATACAGAAGATGTGTACAGGCAATTGAAGAATAATATTAAATTAAAATAAGTTAAACTAAGTTAAGATTAAATTTTAAAATCTAACTTTAAAAGTAGAGAATAAAAATAGTTTATGAAGGAGGAATTAAACATAAAAAAATGAAAATAATTAAATTTATACTTATTATAGTAAGTTTTTTGATATTAAATTTATTTACAATATTTAATTCAGTACAGGCAATAGATATCAATTCAGCAAATATTGTTTCTGGAGGAGATTGTGGAAAGTTATTGACATATAAAGGAGTAGTTGTTGAAACATTTTTTGCTCAATATATAAATAATGGAATAAATTATCCAGCATATTGTCTTGATAGAGAAAAACAGGGAATAAATAATGATATTTCATATGAGGTTTCAGTACAAAATGCAATTTCAGATGTTAGATTATGGAGAATAATTATAAATGGTTATCCATATAAAACATTTGAACAATTAGGATGTATTAATAAAGAAGAGGCTTTTACAGCTACAAAACAAGCAATATATTGTTATATACATAACAATAATCCAAATGATTATGCTCCAATAGGAGAGGCTGGAAATAGGACATTAAATGCTTTGAGACAGATATTAATTGATGCAGATAATTGTACTGAAACTCAAACTTCAAATATAGTGAAAGTTGTAAAAGAACAAGATAAATTTGAAATTGATAATATTCAAAAAGAGTATGTTTCAAAAGTATATTCTATTCAAGCAGGTACAACGATTTCTAATTATAAAGTAGCATTACAAAAAAATGAAACTGTGCTTCCAAAAGAAATAATTGTTACAGATCTTAATAATGTTCCTAAACAGGAATTTTCTCAAAATGAAAAATTTAAGATATTAATTCCTATAAGGAGTCTTACAAAAGAGTCCAACTTTAATATATTAGTAGAGACAAAAATTAATAGTAAGCCAATATTGTATGGACAAGCTCCTAATGATACATATCAAGATTATGCTTTGACTTTTGCAACATTTGAGGAGGCTAGTGGAAAATCTCAAGATAATTGTTTTAAAAATGAAACAAAAGTAAAGATAATAAAACAGGATAAAGAAACGAAAGAGAGATTGGAAAATGTTGAGTTTAATATTCTTGATTGTAATAAAAAAATAGTTTTTTCTAATTTAAAAACTGACAAAAATGGGGAAATAAAAATTGAAAATTTAATTCCAGGAACTTATTATATTCAAGAAACTAGTACAAAAGAAGGATACTTATTGGAGGAAGAGTTATTGAAATTTGATGTGCTTCTTAATGAAGTTGCAACTATTACTATTGATAACTTATTTGAAAAAACACCAGAGTTTTCAGAAATAGTTGTGAAAAAGTTGCCTATTACTGGGATGTAAATTAAAAATCAGTTAAAATGTTTATTTCAATTATATCAATATTGTGTATAATTTTTTATATGAAATGTAAAAAGTTTAGAGGAATTAAGTAAAAGTTTTATAAATAAAAGATATAGGCGTTGTATAAATTACAACATCTATATTTTTTATTTATATCAGTAATTTTTTTGACTAATCAACTACAAAAAAGTATTAGCTAGTAGCATTTTACCTAATTTAGTAAAAATAAATATTGATATTATTTGTATAAAATGGTATTATATGTGTAAATTTATTTATATATTTTGTAATAAATAAAAATTGAAAGGAATTGAAATATGAAAAAGAGTAGGATAATGTTTTTAGTACTAATAATAATTTTTATTATAGCAATAATTATATCAATGTATTTTATATCAACAAGATTCCAGGAAGAGAATAGACAATATGAAATAAAAACAGTATCATATTATAGCTATTTTGTGGTTAAGGAAGAAAACAAATATGGTGTTATTGATGCAAATGGAAATAAAATAATAGAGACTAAATATGATGATGTAAAAATACCAAATCCAGAAAAGCCAGTATTTATATGTTATAATAATGAAGTTGCAATTGTTTTAAATGAAAAAGGTGAAAGAATATTTTCAGAATATGAAAATGTTGAGCCATTAAGATTGAAAAATGTATCAAGTGATTTGATGTATGAGAAAAGTGTTTTAAAATATAGGCAAAATGGAAAACATGGTATTATAGATTTTGATGGAGAAAAGATTACAAAACCAATATATGAAGATATAGATACTCTTCAATTTAAAGAGGGAGAACTTTTGGTGAAAAAGGAGGGTAAATATGGTGTAATTAATATTAATGGAGTAATATTAGTAAAAATAAATTATGATAATATAGAAACAGATAAATTCTATGAAGAAGGAAAAGGTTATAAAAATTCAGGATATATAGTTAGTAAAAAAACAGAAGAAGGATATAGATATGGGTATGTAAGCTTAGAGGGAAAAGAAGTTACTGACACAGTTTATAACGACTTATATAGAATAACAGAAATAGATACTAATGATATATTTTTAGTTTGTGCTGAAAATGGAAAATATGGATTATTGAAAAATGGTAAAGAAATTATGAAAAATCAATATCAATCAATAGTGTATACTGATAGTAATAATACATTAATGGTTTTAAAAGGTAAAAAATATGGTATTGTTTCAATTGAAGGTAAATCTATAATACCATTTGAATATGATCAAATAAATATTACAGGTGAATATATATATTGTTCGACAGGTGAAAATATAAAGATATTTAATTCAGAAGGACAGGAGGCAAATATAGATGAAAATTTGGCAATTATAAGTATAAAAAATACAAATTATAAAATATATATACAGTCAGTAAATGGAAAAACGATATATAGTATTTATAAAAATAACAAAAAAATGACTAAAAATGAATACACTTATATTCAATATTTATATGATAATTATTTTATTGCTTGCAATACAGAGGGGAAATTGGGAGTTATAAATGAAAATGATAATACAGAAATACATTTTAATTATAACTCAATACAACTTATTGAAAATACAAATATGTTACAAACATTAAATAATGATACAATGATTACAGAGATATATTCAAAGAAAATGAGTAAAATAAGTGAATTACAAAATGCAGTAATAGAAAATAATAAAAGTTATATAAAATTTTATAATGATTATGAAATAAAATATATATCAAAAGAGGAAGAAAGACAGCTTAAAAATACAGAAGTTTTTAGTAAAAATAAGATTTTTGCAAATAGAGAAGGCAATAAATGGGGATATGTAGATATAAATGGAAAACAGATAATTGATGCTAAATATGATAAAGTTACAGAAATAAACCAATATGGATTTGCTGGGATTAAGCAAAATGAAAAGTGGGGAGTTATAGATAGTAAAGGTCAAATAATAGTAGAGCCTAAGTATAAATTAAATAATAGTGATCCTGTTTTTATAGGTGAGTATTATCAAGTAATTTATGGTAATGGAGAGATATATTATACTAAATAAGTTAATGTTAGAAGTTTATAAATAAGAAAAAATAGGTTTATAATTAATATAATTATAGACCTATTTTTATTATTTTATTTTTTCTTTTTATTTTTAATAACTACCTTTTGAGTTTCTTTATTCAAATCACTTTTATCAATAAAGCCATCTTGATATAAGCATTTAATGTACATTATAAGTGAAAATATAGTGGATGTTACAGCTATATAATATATTATTAAACTTAAATTAACCCAGAAACCAGTAATATTAAATTGTTTTGTAATTAAAGATATAACAATAGCTAAGTAAAATAGAACTGTAGCTAGTTTTCCATACCATTTACTATAAACAACGACATCTTTACCATAAAGAAAAGAAGCACCAATTACCATTATTAATTCTTTAAAAATAACAATAAACAAAATCCAAACAGGAATAATTTCTACAGCTACTAGAGTGGCAAGTACAGAAATTTGAGTGAGTTTGTCAGCTAAAGGATCCATTAATTTACCAAAATTAGAAATTAAGTTAAATCTTCTAGCAATAAAACCATCTAAAATGTCTGTGATTCCTGAAATGGTAAAAAATATAAATCCTAGAATATAGTTACCTGTAAAAATAAAATATAAAATTATTGGTATAAATAAAAATCTTAATACTGTTAGTATATTTGGTATATGTTTAAACATAATTACTCCCTTTTTTTTAAATTAAACAATGTTAAAGATAAGATTATCTTCTTTAAAATCAACTATAATATTTTGTCCATCAATAATTTCACTTTTTAGGATTTTTTCAGAAATTTCATCTTCTATGTGTCTTTGTATAGCACGTCTTAAAGGTCTTGCACCAAATTTTATATTAGTTCCTTTTTCTAATATGAATTTTTTTGCAGAATTTGTTATTTCAAAGGAAATATCTTTTTGTTTTAGTGCTTTTATAGTATCTTTTAACATTAAGTCAACAATTTTTAATAATTGTTCTTGGTTAAGCGAATTAAACATAATTATTTCATCAATTCTATTTAAAAATTCAGGTCTAAATACTTCTTTTAAATTGTCTTCAATTTTAGATTTATCAATAGTTTGTTTTCCAAATCCTATTGAATTGTTGTTTAAATTTGATCCTGCATTTGATGTCATAATTATTATTGTGTTTGCAAAACTGACTGTATTACCTTGAGCATCTGTAAGTTTTCCATCATCTAAAACTTGTAATAATATATTAAATACATCTGAATGTGCTTTTTCAATTTCGTCTAGTAAAATGATAGAATATGGTTTTCTTTTTACTTTTTCTGTTAGTTGACCTGCATCGTCATAACCTACATATCCAGGAGGTGCTCCAATTAATTTTGATGTAGAATGACTTTCCATATATTCTGACATATCTATTCTTATTATAGAGTCTTCTGATCCAAACATTTCATATGCTAGTGATTTTGCAAGTTCTGTTTTTCCAACTCCTGTTGGTCCTACAAATATGAAAGATGGTGGTCTTTTTTCATTTTGAAGTCCTGCTCTGTTTCTTCTTATGGCTCTTGATACACTACTTACAGCTTCTTCTTGTCCTATAATTCTTTTATGAAGATTAGTTTCTAAGTTTAGTAATTTTTGAGTTTCTGCTTCTGTAATTTTTTTAACTGGTATTTTAGTCCAACTTTCAATTACTGTTGCAATGTCTTGTACTGTAAGATTTTTTAATTTTATTTTCTTATTTAATTTATCTATATCTTCCATAATTTGACACTCACGTGTTTTCAAGTCTGCAGCTTTTTGATAGTCTTCTGTTGTGTCTGCTTGTGCTACTTCTTCTTTTTGTGCTTGAACTGCTGATAATTCTCTTTTTAATATTTCAAGTTTATATAAGTCTTTATTTTCCAAGTTTATTCTTGAACAAGCTTCATCTAAAATATCTATTGCTTTATCTGGTAAAAATCTGTCATGTATGTATTTTTCAGACATTATAACTGCTTGATTAATAACATCTGTTGATATTTTTACTTTATGATATTCTTCATAATATTTTTTAATACCTTCTAAAATTCCAATAGAATCTTCGATATTTGGCTCTTCAACTAATACTTGTTGAAATCTTCTTTCTAATGCTGAGTCTTTTTCAATATATTTTCTATATTCTTTTAATGTAGTTGTTCCTATTAGTTGTACTTCTCCATTTGATAGTGCAGGTTTTAAAATATTTGCTGCATTCATAGAGTGTTCTCCATCACCTGCTCCAATTATGTTATGGATTTCATCAATTACTAATATAATGTTACCATATTCTTTACATTCATCAATAATGCCTTTCATTCTGGCTTCAAATTGACCTCGAAATTGAGTACCTGCTATTATTGATGTTATATCTAAAAGATATACTTCTTTATTTAATAGTTTTGCTGGAACATTTTGGTTGGCAATTTTTATTGCTAGACCTTGTGCTATTGCTGTTTTTCCAACTCCAGGCTCGCCAATTAGACAAGGATTATTTTTGGAACGTCTATTTAAAATTTGTATAATTCTTTGTATTTCTTTGTCTCTTCCAATTATTAAGTCTAATTGATTATTTTTAGCTTTATTTGTAAGGTTTGTTCCATATGTATCTAAATATTTTTTCTTTTTATTTTGTTTTGTTTCTTTCTTTTTTTCTATTTTTACTCTTCTTTTTTCATTTTCTTGATTTTCATTATTTTCGTTATTAGCTGATTTGGCAGAAGAGAACATATTTGAAAATATTGAACCTAATGGTATTGCAGCTCCTGCTATTTTTGGTTTTTCTTCATCATATTCGCTATCTTCATCACCATTTATGTCTCCAAATGTTATAGCTCCTTCTATATTTCCTAAATTGTTGATGTCTATGTTTTCAGTAAAATCTTTTATAATTGATTCTAGTTGTTTATTCATATCAGCTAGATTTATTTTGTCTTTTGATAAGACATCTTGCTGTCTTGATAGTACTTCTGTTGCATCTATTCCTTTTTTCTTTGCACAGTCATAGCATAAGCCTTCTAATTTATTATTTCCATTTTCTGTTTTTTCATAAAAAAGTATTGCTGGATTTTTTTTGCATTCTGAACATATCATAGTTTTATAATTCCTCATTTCCTTTTTAAAATCAATATATATAATAACTCAAATTTATTAATTAGTCAAATTTTTTATATTGTTATTTTTTAAATTACTCTACTTTTATGTTATATTATAAAAAAGTATTATTTTGTAATTATTGTATTATGGTTTTATTTTTTGATATGTTTTTTATGTATGGGTTTATTATTTTTTCAATTTGTAATATTG
>CAOSZT010000015.1:18382-26593 GCA_948528155.1 uncultured Clostridia bacterium
TAATTGTAATGAAAATGTTAAAAAAGCTTTGAAAGTCTTTTCCGTAGACATGTATTTATTGTGTAAAATTGTGCCATTTACAAATTAATTATTTAGTGTTTTAATTATTATTATATAGTAATATATTGTGGAGGTTAATATGGAAAGAAAATTTAATAGTAGAAAGGTTTGTATTTTTATATCATTGATATTTGTAATAGTTGCAATTGCTATTTTTGGTATTTTTATTGTGAGAAGTAAAAATATTGTAAAAATTTCAAATATTGAAGATAATGATAAAATGGCACTCACTAGTCAAGATGGTATATGGGAATATTCTTTAGATTATGATAGTGTGTATGTAGAAAAATATAAAGGAACTGATACAGATGTTAATATACCTAGTACAATTGATGGAAAAGTTGTTATTGGAATAGCAGATAGATCAAATGAAGAGAATTTTTTTGATGATCCTAGTAGTATAACAACTGTAAGTATTCCTTCAACTGTAACTTATATAGGGAGATTTGCATTTTATAATTGTACAAATTTAACAAATTTAGAGATGCCAGAAGGAATAAAACGTATATCTGCTCATACATTTAATAATTGTACAAGTTTAGAAAGTTTAGAAATACCAGAAGGGGTAACAACTATAGATGAGTATGCATTTGGGAATTGTACAAGTTTGAAAAATATACAAATTCCAACGAGTGTAAAACAAATAAATGTGCAAGCATTTGTTAATTGCGAAAGTTTAACAAATATAGAAATACCAGAAGGAGTTACAAATATAAGTCATTATTTATTTGCTGGATGTAAAAAATTAACAAATATAGTAATTCCTGAGGGAGTAACAAGTATAGGGATACATGCGTTTTCTGAATGTATTGAATTAGCAAGTATAGTGATACCAGAAGGAGTAACAACTATAGAAAATGGTGCATTTTATAGATGTGAAAGTTTAACAGATGTAGTAATTCCAAGTACTGTAACAAGTATAGGAAAGTCAGCATTTACTACTTGTAAAAGTTTAACAAGTATAGAAATACCAGAAGGAGTAACAGTTATTGAGCAAAATACATTTAGTGACTGTCGTAATTTAACAAGTGTAGTAATACCAACAAGTGTAACAAGTATAGGAAAAAATGCGTTTTTCTCTTGTGAATCTTTAGAAAGTGTACAAATACCAGGAAATGTAAAAACTATAGGAGAAGATGCATTTTCTAGATGTAATGGTTTAAAAAATGTAGAAATTATGGAAGGTGTAACTACCATAGGTAATTCAGCATTTGTAGTATTTAACGATTTAAGTGTTACAATTCCAAGAAGTGTAACTAGTATAGACAATTCATTTAATGCTCAACAAGTAGCTATTTATTGTTATGAAAATTCAGAAGCAAGTAGATTTGCTCAAAGTGAAAATACAACATATGTAATTTGTGAAGAAATATCTGGAAATGAAATAAGGGTAAAGACAGCAGAAGTTAATGGAAATAAAAATTTAGTAATCCCAAGTAATTTTTATGGAAAACCTGTTACAGAAATTGGTGCTAGTGCATTTAATGAATGTAGTTTGTTGCAAAGTATAGAAATTTCTGAAGGTGTGGAAATAATAAGAGAGAATGCTTTTGCTGAATGTACAAATTTAGAAAGAATAGAAATTCCAGAAAGTGTAACAACAATAGAAGGTTCAATTTTTTATGAATGTAAAAGTTTAATAAGTGTAGATATTCCAAATGGTGTAACAAGAATACCAGCATATATGTTTTCAGGGTGTAGTAATTTAAGAAGTGTAAATATTCCAACAGGTGTGACCATTATTGAAATCTCAGCATTTGTTAATTGTGAAAGTTTAACAAGCATAAAGCTTCCTGAAGGGCTAACAACAATAGGAGATACAGCCTTTCTTAATTGTAAAAGTTTAACAAACATAGAGATTCCATCAAGTGTAACAAGTATAGGTAGAGCAACATTTAATGGAAGTGGTTTAGAAAACATAGAAATTCCATCAGGTGTAACAGATATTGGAATAAATGCGTTTTTTTCATGTAGTAAATTACAGAATATAAATGTAGATACAAATAATAAAAATTATAGTAGTGAACAGGGAGTTTTATTTGATAAAAATAAAACAGTACTTATTGCATGTCCTGCAGGGAGTTTAAATACTGAATATATTATTCCATCAAGTGTAACAAATATAGAAGATAGAGCGTTTTGGGGTTGTAGTAATATAAAAAATATAAAAATTCCAGAAACTGTAACAAGTATAGGAATTCTTAATTTTGCAAGCTGTGAAGATTTAACTGTTACTATTCCAAAAAGTGTAACAACTATAGATGATACTGCATTTGAAAACTCAACTAATACAACAATTAAGTGTTATAGAAATTCATATGCACATGAATTTGCTGTTAATAAGGCAATAAATTTTATTTTAATAGATACACTTAAAAGTATTTCTATTAAAACACTTCCAACAAAGACAAGTTATGTACAAAATAAAGAAGAGTTAAATTTTTCAGGTGGAGTGTTGACATTAACCTTTGAAGATGATACAAGTTCAGAGTTAAATATTATTACAGATGGTGAATTAACAGAAGGAATAACTGTAAGTAATTTTGATAATAAAATATTAGGTGATCAAGAAATAACTATAACATATCAAGGTTATGAAACAAAGCTTAAAGTAAATGTAATACAAGACTTTACATATGAAGAAAAAGATGGTGAAAATGGAAAAGAAATAATTATAACAGGTATAGGAACTATTCCAGAGGATAATAATATAGTTATTCCAGAAGAGATAAATGGAAATCCAGTAACAGAAATAGGACCAGGTGCTTTTAAAGATAAAGATGAATTAATTAGTATAGAAATACCAGATACAGTAATTAAAATAGAAGATGATGCATTTGAAGGTTGTGATGACATTACTATAGAGTGTAATTCTAATTCTACAGCAGAACAGTTTGCAAAAGATAAAGATATGAATTATGAATTATTAGATAAAACGATTGCAAATATTTCTATTAAAAAAGTTCCAAATAAAATATTATATACTAAAGAAGATACAGAGCTAGATGTTACAGGTGGAAGAATTTTATTAACTTATACAGATGGTGATTCTAGTCCTATAAGTATGAAAAAGACTGGTGTACAAATGACAGGATTTAATAATACAGTGTTAGGAGAACAACAAATAAAAGTAAGTTATAAGGAAAAAGAAACATCATTTAATATAGAAGTTAAAGACAATTTAATATTGTTAGGTGATATAAATAGAGATGGTAAAGTAGATGCAACAGATTTATTACTAATGAAAAGACATATAATTGCACAAAGTAAAACAGATTGGATTTTAACAGGAGATAGTTTTGAACATGGAGATATGAATAGTGATAAATTAATAAATGCAACAGATCTATTGTTACTAAAGAGAGTAATAGTAAAAAATAATAAGTAGTTAGGAGAATAATAATGAAAATTAGTAAATGTGTGATTTTATTTTTAATAGTAACTATTATTTTGAGTATAAATTTTACAGTATATTCAGCAACAGGAGATAGTTATGAGGTTAAAATGAATGCAGACAAGAAATCGTTAAAAACTGGTGATACAATTACAATTTCTTTAGTGTTAGATAATATAAATATACAAAGTGGAGAAAAGGGATTAGGATCTTATGAAGGTAGTATAGTTTATGACACTAACGTATTTGAAAATTTGAAATTGTCTGGTAATACTGAATGGGATACACCTTTTGAAAATGAAGGTAGATTTACAGCTACAAGGTCAGATGGAAAATGTGTTAGTAATACACAAAATATTGCAACAATTACTTTGAAGGTAAAAAGTGATGCTAAAGAAGGAAATTCTACTATACAAATTAAAAATTTTTCAGCTTCTAATGCAGTTGAAAATATTTCTACATCAGATGTTAGTTTGTCAGTAAAAATAGAAAAACAATCTAATACTGGAAACACAGGGAATACAGGAAATACTGGAAATACAGGGAATAATACATCTACAGGTAATACTGGAAATAATAAGACTGATGGTAATACTAATAGTAGTTCAGTAAGTCAAAATAAAAATATTATTAGTAATTCAGCTGTTACTGGAAAATTGCCAAAGGCTGGTTTACAAAAGTCATTTGTTGTATTTATTGTTTTTTGTGTTGTTAATGTTATTTTTGCTTATGTATTTTATAAGAGAACATATTAATAAATTTTATTTTAACCATTAAAGACTTTTCTTAGGTTTTTAATGGTTATTTGAATTATAGACCTTTTAAATTGTTTTCTTGCATATTTTCCTCTTTTTTTGTAAAAATAAAAACGAGTAGTCTGTAAAAACTACTCATAAAATGGTAATGTGTAAATTGTATAGCATAGTGTATATAATTATTTTAAAATAAATCAGAATGAGAACCTGTTCTTGAAACAGTTAATGTTATTTGATCTTTTTCAATAGCATAAATTAAAAGCCAATCGGGTTGAATGTGGCATTCTTTAAAACCGTTTATAAATACCTGTTAAATAATGTTCTTTATATTTAGCAGGTAAATTTTTATCTTCTACTAATAGTTGAATAACATATTTTAATTTATTAACATCATATCCTCTTTTTTTAATTAACTTGTAATCTTTTTTAAATTGATTTGTATATTTAACTTTTAGCACTATTTATCCAACTCCTCGAACATTTCGTCTACACTATCAAACGCTTTACTTAAATTTTTTCTGTTTTTTACATCTTCCATTGCTTGTATAGTTTCTTTATTAAATCTAGGTTTTCTAATTTCAAAAGGGATACCGTCATTTAATATAACTTGATTTAAAAATACATTAATAGCTTCAGTAATAGATAAACCTAAATCATTTAATGTTTCTTCAGCTCTTTCTTTAACGCTAGGTTCTACTCTTATATGCAAAGTATCTGTTTTAGCCATAATACAACACCTCCTATACTCTATTATATGTATTGTATCACATTTTATACACAAAATCAACACAATTGTTAATGAAAATATAAATTAGGAAAAATGGAATTAATGCTAAATCTAACATTTATAGTAATGTTAATAATAGCAAAGGGACATATAAAAAATATAAGAAGTTTAGTTGCATAGCACTTTTTATGAAATTATGTAAAGCAAAATAGGGATATTGTAATCTTTTTTTGTTATAAAAATTTTAGAATTAAAAAAAAATTTAATAAGTTTTCAAAAAGCAAAAGTGTAAATATATGGAAGTTATATCTTCAAAAAAGGGTACAAACGAAGAAATTCAATTGTAAATTTTTTGATATCATGATATAATATTCTTAATAGGTTATGAAAAAGGAGGAAAATATATGAATGTAACTCTTCCAGAAAAAGAAAAATTTAATAAAAATACAATAGTTATTTATGTAGTTTGTGCTATAATTTGTATATTTTCGATTATTGTAGTTGTTGCAATTCAAGTTTTAGGTGATGATGTTGTTAATAATATGTTTGGAGTAAGTCAGCTAATAAAAAGATCAGAAGAAGAAGAGCAACAATTAAAATTGCAGTTTGAAACTATGTTTGATAATTCTGTTGAAGATAAAGGAAATTATAGAAATCAAAAACTAGATGAAAATGAATTGATTGTTTATACGAAATATAAGAAACAGGAAAAAACTGATGATTATGAAGTAAATGTGAATTTACCTTATATAAATATTAAGAATAAAGTAATTCAAAGTTTTAATGAAGAAATATCTAATACATTTGAAGCTAAATCAGAAGAAATTTTGCAAAATGATAATGTTAAAAATGCTATATATACAGTAAAATATAAGGCTAGTATAGAAAATAATATTTTGTCTTTAATTATATATTCAGATTTAAAACAGGACCTAAATGCTCAAAGAATAATTGTTCAGACTTTTTGTTATAATATAGAAGAAAAGAAAGAACTTGATTTAACTGATGTTTTAAAAATATATAGTTTAAATGGTGTTGATGTACAAAATAAAATTACTGATGATATAAAAAAAGAACAGAAGAAATCAGATGATTTAAGAGAACTAGGATATAGTGTTTTTTCTAGGGATGTACATAGTGATATATATAATATTGAAAATATAAAGGAATTTTTTATTTATAATAATAATATTTATATAATTTTTGCTTATGGTAATAGTGGTTTGACTAGTGAGAAAGATATTGTTATAATATAATTGTTAATATTAAAAATGTAAGTGATAATAGATATATGTAGTTCTATGTTACTTTTGACAGGTAAGGTAAATTATAGTATAATGGAGACATAAAATGCGAATACTAAAAAAAATTATTAAAAATAGGAGGAATAGAGATGTTGGAGTGGTTATTTCTATTTTTATTGATAATATGTATAGTTTTTATTTTAATTCTTGTTATTAAGTTGTCAAGACTAATAGATAAAAAAGTATATTATAGATTGTATAAGTTAAATGTACCTGTTGAAATAAAAGTAAATAGGGAGCTAATGAATGAATATTATACTTCTTTAGAGGAGGAAGAACAAAAAGTTCTTAGAGATACAGCTAATGCTATTAAGGTATATTTAGTTAGAAAAATTAAGAATGATTTAGATATTGTAATAATAAAAAAGGGTTTTAGAGAAATTAAAATGATTAATATTTATAAAAGTGAAGAAGATGAGAATTCGAGTTTGTGGATAAAATATCTTCTGAAAAATAAATATTTTCGTAGAAAGGTTTTTTTAAAATAAATAAAGAGAATGTCCATTATTTTATGGGCATTCTCTTTTGAAAATAAAAGGGGATGTTTTTAATTTTAAGTCATTATTTTGTATGACTATGATAGAATTATAATAGTGTTTTTTGTCCATTGTGTGAATTAAGAGTGAAGGTTTGAAAAATTATTTTTAATTAAGGTTGTTCTCCTAATATTAATGTAATTTCTTTTTCTTTTCCGTCTCTGTTAATTTTTAGTTTTATTTCATCACCAATTTGATGTGAATTCTTAATTTCATTTAATTCATCCATTTTTGTAATTGCTTTTCCATCAGCTTCAATAATTACATCACCTGCTTTTAAACCACTTTTTTCAGCTGATGAAAAATCTTCAACTGTTTTTACATAAATACCAAGTACTAAGTTGTATCTTTTGGCAGTTGTTTCATCTAAATCAATACCAGAAATTCCTATATATGGTCTTTTTACTTTGCTATATTGAATTAATTGAGATGTAATATCAGTAGTTGAGTTAATTGGAATTGCAAATCCAATACCTTCAATTCCTGTTCCTGATAATTTTAAAGTATTTATTCCAATTACATTACCATCACTATTAACTAATGCACCACCACTATTTCCAGAGTTTATTGCTGCATCTGTTTGTATACATTTATATGTTTTTCCATCAGAGTCTGTTATTTTTCTATTTACAGCACTAACTATTCCTGTGGTTACTGTACTATTCATATTTACTGGATTTCCCACTGCCATAGCAAATTCACCAACTTTTACATCATCAGAGTCAGCAAATTCTGCTTTTGTTAGACCTGTTTTTTCAATTTTTATTACTGCCAAATCTGTTTGTTCATCTTGACCAATTATTTTTGCTTCATATTCTGTTTCATCATCAAATAGTGTTACACTTATTTTTGTTGCTTCAGTAATTTGATAGTAGTAGCTATTTTCTGAAGAGTTTGAAGATACAACATGATTGTTTGTTAATATATATCCATCTTCACTAATTATAATACCAGAGCCTGAAGCTGTTGCTGTTGAAGATCCTCCTCTACCAAATATTGATGTTGTGTTTACTGTATATTCGATTTTTATTCCTACTATTGATGGTAAGATTTTGTTTGCAGCATATACTGCTGTGTCTGAGTATTCACTTAGATTTATTTGTTTGATATATCCATCAGAGTTTGTTGTGTTGTTGTTAGTAGTACTTATTGGTGATGTTTCACTTCCTATTATTTTTGTTTTTATAGATGGAATACCAAATACAGTTCCTATTACGACTGAACATCCTAATACTCCACTTATAAAAGGTAATAATATGGTTTTACCAAATCCAATGTTATTTTTTGGAGTTTTATTATATGTTGCTCCTCCTGTTACTGGAATTGTTTTGAATTTTGTTTCTTTTTGGTTTTCTTCCATTTTTGTTTGCCTCCTAAAATTAATTTTTTATAATTATATAATATCCTAATTATATATTAGAATACAATAGATTTG
>CAOSZT010000016.1 GCA_948528155.1 uncultured Clostridia bacterium
CATTCCACCATAGACGCCAACCTGCAGATGATGGTGGAGAAGTACCTGAAGCAGTTCGACGAAGTAAAGAACATACAGCAAAAAATAAAAAGTAAATATAAAGAAAGGAAAGATTGAGTTTGAAAAAAATTACAGATTTTATTATTAACAAAAGACAATTCATACTGATTCTATTTATTATATTATCTATTATGTCAGCATTTATGTCTAAAAAAGTTAATATCAATTATGATATTGCAGAATATTTACCTGATACATCAGAAACAAGAATTGGAATGGATATTATGGAGGAAGAATTTAAAGAAATAAAATCAAGTTCTCTTGACATAATGTTTGAAGATTTACAAGACGACAAAAAAGAAGAAATATATAACGAACTTACACAGATAAATGGAGTAAGTAGTGTAGATTATGATAATACAGAAGACTACAACAAAGACAACTACACTTTATATGTAATTAATGTAGATGATACAGAAGATTCCAAAATAGCAACTGATGTTTATAATGAAATAAAAGCGAAATATGAAAATTATAAAATTTACACAAATGGAAATATTTCGGAAAGAAATAATCCTGTTTTACAAACTTGGATAGTTGTTCTTGCAGTAGGATGTGCATTAATAATATTAATAATAATGTGTGGCTCTTATGTAGAACCATTTTTATTTTTAACATCAATACTAATAGCAGTTTTTCTAAATAATGGTACTAATATAATATTTGGAACAGTATCTAATATCACGAGTTCAATATCAGCAATATTACAAATGGCATTATCAATGGACTATTCAATTATGCTAATGAATAGATATGCTCAAGAAAAACAAAATGAAACAGATAAAATAAAAGCAATGAAAAACGCTTTATATAATGCTTTTAAATCAATATCAAGTAGTTCAGTAACAACAATAGTAGGATTACTTGCACTTGTATTTATGAGCTTTACAATTGGCCGTGATCTAGGATTTGTATTAGCAAAAGGAGTATTATTTAGTCTGACTAGTATATTCTTTGTACTTCCATCATTAATATTGATGTTTGACAAATGGATTGTAAAAACAAAGAAAAAAAGCCCAAACTTTAAAATGGGTGGTTTAGGTAAAATAAGCTATAAAATAAGACATGTAGCATTAATATTATTTATTATAGCATTTGTAGGAAGTTATTTAGTAAAAGGCAATTTAGGCATTTCATATACAGATACAACATCAAATGAGATTAATAAAGTATTTTCTGAAAATAATCAAATTGTATTAATATATAAAAGTGAAGATGAAGAAAATGTGTCAAAATACTTACAAGAAATAGAAAAACAAGATAAAGTAGAAAAAGTTTTGGCATATGGCAATACAATAAATGAAAGCCTTACATATAATGAATTAAATGATAAGTTTAATGAATTAGAAGTAGACACAAGCGTAGAGGACTATTTACTAAAAATAATATATTATAACTATTATAATCAAGATGAAAATAATACAATAACTTTTGATGAATTTGTGAAATTTATACAAGAAGATGTATATAAAAATCAAAATATGGCAAACAAAATAGATGATGAAACAAAGACAAATATAGATAGAATTTCTAATTTTACAAATACTACACAAATGAATAAAAAAAGATCATCATCAGAAATAGCAACTATTTTAAAAATAGATGAACAAAATGTAAAAGAAATATTAATTTATTATAATTCTAAAAACAATAATATTAAATTAAGTTTAAATGAATTTATAAATTTTGTAAATAAAGATGTTTTAACAAATGAAAAATATGCAAGTAAAGTTGATAGTAAAGCAAGAGAAAGTTTAGATACATTATCTAAATTTACAAATAGTAATATAATAAAAAAGAAAATGACAAGTAAAGAAATGGCAGAGCTATTTGGAATGCCCAAGACTACAGTAAATGATTTATATACTTATTACATAAATGTAAATAAAATAGACACAAAAATGACTATTTCTGAATTTTCAAATTTTGTATTAACAGATATTGTAAATAATACTAACTATTCTAACAGTTTAAAAGAAGAAACAATAAATAATATAAAAATGTTACAAACATTTAGTAATACTGATACAATAACAAAAAATATGAATTCGCAAGAGCTATCTAATTTATTTGGAATAGATAAACAAACTGTAGAACAATTAATGTTGTTAAAATACAAGAATACAGATAATGGAACTAAATTGAGTATAGCAGAATTTATTAATAATACAATTAGCTTAAAAAACAATACTTCATACTTAAATGATGTAGATACAAGTAATCTTGAAAAATTATCTATGTTTGCTAATAATCAAAATAATATTAATACTACAAAAATGAATAAAGCAGCACTTAGCATTATATTTGATAATATAAGTAATGGTCTAGTAAATACTGTTTATATTGCATCTAACTTACCAGATGAACATGAAATGACACCACAAGAATTTCTTAATTTTGTATTAACTAATTTTTCAGATAATATGGATCAGAACTCTATAAATAATTTAAAACTTATTAAAAATATAATAGATGAGAACTTAAAAACTACACCTACTAAATATACAGCAACTGAATTATCTAAAATAATAAATATGGAAAAAAGTAAGATGTATAATATATATGGATTAATTGATTTTACAAATAACAATACATCCAACTGGAAAATGACACCAAATGAATTAGTAAAATTAATATTAGAAAATGAAAATATAAAAGGCAATATAGATGAGCAAACAATAGGTAAATTAAAATTACTTTCAAACATTATGACAAGCACAATTAATAAAACAAGATATTCATATAAAGAATTAGAAAAAGTTATAGGAATAGATGAAACTACAGTCAGAAACATATATACACTATATACTTCAAAAAATTCTACAATAAAACTAACAGCACAAGAATTTGTGAATTTTGTATTGGAACATAAAAATGATAAAACTTTATCAAATAGCTTAAATAGATCTACTATAAAAGAATTAAATTTATTGCAAAATGTTATGAATGGAGTAATAAATAATAAAAAATATTTATGTAAAGAATTATATAATTTATTAGGAATGGACAGCAGTAATTTGGACTTATTATATGGTTTATACAGTTCAAAATATGTTAATACAAATCAAACAATATCATTAAAAGAATTTGTAAATTTTATATTAAATGATGTAATAACAAATCCAGAATATTCAAGAAATTTTGATGAAGATATAAAATCAAAATTAAAAACTATAAATGGAATTATGAATGCTAGTTTAAATAATACAAAATATACAAAAGAAGAAATATTTGGTATTTTGAGTAGTTTAGCGGACAATTTAGATAAAGATCAAGTTGAAATATTATATATATATTATGGTAGTAGTAAACAATACAATAATGATTGGCAATTAACAGTAGAGCAATTTGTTAATTACTTAAATAATAATATATTACAAGATAGTAGATTTGATGATTTTATAGAAGAGGATATGAGAAAAAATATTACAGAAGCGAAAGAAGCGGTAAATGAAGCAAAAGATTTATTAATTGGAAATGGTTATTCAAGAATAGTAATAAATTCAAAACTAGAGCCAGAAAATGAGGAAACGTTTAAATTTATACAAAAAATTAAAGATGAATTAGGAGGAAATTTAGATAAATTCTATATAATAGGAAATTCACCAATGGCATATGAAATGAGCCAAACTTTCCAAGATGAGTTAGATTTTATTACAATATTAACAATGATAGCAATATTTATTGTAGTTGCAGTAACATTCAAATCATTTATTATACCATTAATATTAGTATTTATGATTCAATGTGCAGTATATATGACAATGGGGATACTATCATTTACAGGAGAAAAAGTATATTTTATTGCTCTTTTAATAATACAAAGTATTTTAATGGGTGCAACAATTGATTATGCAATTTTATATACATCATATTACATTGAACATAGAAAGAGTATGAGTATAAAAGATGCAATTATAAACTCTTACAACAAATCGATTCATACAATATTGACATCAGCATCAATACTAATTATTGTAACATTAATTGTAGGAAATTTTGCTTCAGCAATAGCTGCAAAAATTTGCATAACAATATCAAGAGGAACTACATGTTCAGCAATATTAATATTATTATTACTACCAGCAGTATTAGCAAGTTGTGATAAAATAATTATGAAGAAAAGAAAATAAGGGTAATTTAATATAAAATTTTACTATTTTTATAATATAATTATCCAGACAACTTACATGTATAGCTGATTATTAGTTAATATTATTAGCTCTTTATTATATAATCGTAACAAATTAAAATTTATATGAGTAAAAAAATAATTGTTGCAAGATATAGGTAAAAGTGATAAAATAGTCTAAGAAATTTTTAGGCTATTCTATCACTTTTTATAAATATAAGAAAAAATCATATTAAATAAAAAATAGGATATAGATGAAATAAGAGAAGTGTAGAGAAAGGAAGGAAATATGAAGCTAGGAATAGTAGGACTACCAAATGTAGGAAAAAGTACATTATTTAATAGTATAACAAAAGCTGGAGCAGAATGTGCAAACTATCCATTTTGTACAATAGAGCCAAATGTAGGAGTAGTAGCAGTACCAGATGAGAGATTAGAAAAATTGACTGAAATGTATAAGCCAGAGAAGACAACAAATGCTGTAATAGAGTTTGTAGATATAGCAGGTCTAGTAAAAGGTGCAAGTAAAGGAGAAGGTTTGGGGAATAAGTTTCTATCTCATATAAGAGAAACTGATGCAATAGTAGAAGTTGTAAGATGTTTTGAAGACTCAAATGTAGTACATGTTGATGGAAATATAAATCCAATTAGAGATATTGATACAATAAATTTAGAATTAATTTTTGCAGATATAGAAACAGTAAATAAGAGATTAGATAAGGCAAGAAAAAATTTAAAAGCTGACAAAAAATATCAAATAGAAATTGATTTATTGGATAAAATATTAAAAGTACTAGAAGAAGGAAAATCAGCAAGAACTTTAGACTTTAATGAAGATGAGCAAGTTTTAGTAAAAGATATGTTTTTATTAACAACAAAACCAATTTTATATATTGCAAATGTTTCAGAAGAACAATTGGAAAAAGCAGAAAATGACGATAATGTAAAAAAAGTAAAACAATATGCTAACCAAGAAAATGCAGAAGTAATACCTTTATGTGTAAAAATAGAGGAAGAACTTTCAGGATTAGAAGAACAAGATAAAAAAGAAATGCTTGAAGCTTTAGGATTAGAAGAATCAGGTTTAGACAAAGTAATAAAAAGAAGTTATAATTTATTAGGACTTATGTCATTTTTAACAGCAGGAGAACCAGAAGTAAGAGCTTGGACTATAAAAAAAGGAACAAAAGCTCCACAAGCTGCAGGAAAAATTCATTCAGATATAGAAAGAGGCTTTATAAAAGCAGAAGTTGTATCATTTAATGATTTAATTAAAGAGGGATCAATGGTTTCAGCTAAAGAAAAAGGATTAGTTCGTTCAGAGGGAAAAGAATATATTATGCAAGATGGAGACATTGTATTATTTAAGTTTAATGTATAAAAATAGAAAATATACAATTTTGTAAAATTTTGTAATAATATTGTAACAAAAATGTAAAGTAAAAATTTAAAAAATGTATTGACTTAGTGTAATATAAAGTATAAAATTTAATAAATGTTAAAAAAAATTGCAATTATAGTATAAAAAGTGTATAATTGTAATTGTTTGTAGAATAATAGAGATAATAAGAATAAAAAGGAGAGATTAGTATGAAGAAAAATAAATTAGGAAATGTGGTTTTTATTATATTAATATGTCTTTCAGTTTGGTTAATTGGAAAAGAAGTATTAGCAGCAACAAATGGTAATGCAATGGATTTAACAAACACTATTACAAGTGGTAATACAACTAAAAATAATACAACAGGAAATACTTCAACAAATAACACTTCATCAGGCAATAATTCAGTAGGAAATACTTCAACAAAAAATACTAGCTCAACTGCAAATAATTCAGTGATGAGAACAAATAACACAAGTAATTATAATAATTCATCTTTACCAAAAACAGGTATAGAAGATACATTTCCAAGTTTAATATTAATAGTAGTATTTGGAATATCTGCAGTATATGCTTATAAAAAAATAAAACACTACAGAAATATTTAAAATTGTAAAAATCAATATATAAGCTTTTTGATGGACTATTCAATGCAAAACCATTATATAATAACTAAAAATAAAGGAATTTTTAAAAATTTCTTTATTTTTTTGTTTAAATTGTATATAATAATTTTCAAGGAGAGATATACATATGGATAAAGAACAAGTAAAAAAAAGAATACAAGAATTAAGAGAGAAAACAGAATATTATGCACAAAAATATTATGATGAAGATAAACCTGAAATATCAGACTTTGAATATGATATGTTAATGTTAGAATTACGTAATTTAGAAAAGGAAAATCCCGAATTTATAAATAAAGAATCTTTAACTCAAAAAGTGGGAGGTCATGTGAAAGAAGGGTTTGAAAAAGTAACACATGAAGTTCCATTACAAAGTTTACAAGACATATTTAGTATAGAAGAAATAGATGAATTTGATGAAAGAATAAGAAAAAAAGCTGAAGAAAATGGAATACAAGAAATAAAATATGTAGTAGAAACAAAAATTGATGGATTATCAGCAGCACTTGAATATAAAAATGGAAAATTTGTAAGAGGAGCAACAAGAGGGAATGGATTAGTTGGAGAAGATGTTACACATAATTTAAGAACTATAAAATCAATACCAATGGAAATAAATGATAAAATAGATATAATAGTACGTGGAGAAGTTTTTATAGCAAAAGAAGATTTTGAAAAAATGAATCAGGAAAGAGAAGAAAATGAGGAAGAATTATTTGCAAATGCACGTAATGCAGCTGCTGGATCACTTCGTCAATTAGATAGTAAAATTACAGAGAAAAGACCATTAGATATTTATATTTTTAATGTACAAAAAATAGAAGGAAAAAAATTTAATTCACATTTTGAAGAATTAGAGTATTTAAAGAAATTAGGGTTTAATGTAAATCCTATACGTGTTGTATGTAATAATTTACAAGATATAAAAAAAACAATAGAAGAAATAGGAGAGAAAAGAGAAAAGCTAACATTTGGAATAGATGGAGCAGTAATAAAGATTGACAATCTGAAATTTAGAGAAATATTAGGCTCCACAGCAAAAACACCAAGATGGGCAATTGCATATAAATATCCACCAGAGCAAAAAGAAACAATATTAAAAGACATTATATGTCAAGTAGGAAGAACAGGAGTAATAACACCAATGGCAATATTAGATCCAGTAAAAGTTGCAGGATCAACAATATCAAAAACAACATTGCATAATGAAGATTTCATAAAAGAAAAAGAGATAAAAATAGGTGATACAGTAGTAATTCAAAAGGCAGGAGATGTAATCCCAGAAATAGTAAAAGTAATAAAAGAAAAAAGAACAGGAGAAGAATATAACTTTGAAATGCCAGAAAAATGTCCTGTATGTGGAGCAGAGGCAATAAGAGAAGAAGGAGAAGCAGCAGTAAGATGTACTGGTATAGAATGTCCAGCAAAATTATTTAGAAATTTAGTTCATTTTGTCTCAAGAGAAGCAATGAATATAGAAGGATTAGGGGAAAATATAATACAACAATTATTAGAAAATGGACTAATTAGTAATATAGCAGATATATATGAGCTAAAATTTGAAGATATAGCTTCATTAAAAAAGAATGGTAAAAAATTTGCACAAAATTTGATAGATAGCATAAATGAAAGTAAAAATAGTGATCTATATAGATTAATAACAGCATTAGGAATAAGACATGTAGGAGGTAAAGCATCAAAATTATTAGCAAGAAAATATAAAACAATAGACAATTTAACAAAAGCTACATTTGAAGAACTAAGTGAAATAAATGATGTAGGTGAAGTAATGGCAAATAGTATAATAGAGTTTTTTACACAAGATCAAACTTTAGATTTAATTCACAAATTAAAATTAGCAGGTGTTAATACTGTAAGTTTACAAGAAGAAAATACAGATAATAGATTTGAAGGAAAAACTTTTGTATTAACAGGAAGTTTGGAAAATTATACAAGAAAAGAAGCAGAAGATATTATAGAAAAATTTGGAGGTAAAACTTCAAGCTCTGTTTCCAAAAAAACAGATTATGTACTAGCAGGTAATGAAGCTGGAAGTAAGCTTTCTAAAGCTGAAAGTTTGGGGATTACAGTTATTTCAGAAGACGAATTTAGCAATTTGATAAAATAGGAGGGAATATGGAAGAAAAATATACATTTGAAATGATGTGGGAAGATTTGAATAATGGTTATCAAATCTATTATACTTATGTTAGAAATAGGTATTTATTATTTAAGACAGCACCTAATTGTTATACACAAAAATTATTATCAGATCATAAGAATAATCCTCAACCTAAAATGTTAATGCTTACTTTAAAAAGGGTTAAAGAAATGTTTCCTGATATGGAAGATATTGAGTATAAGATAGGAACATCAGAAATAGAAAACTTGTAAACATAGATATGAACGAGTTTGGTAAATAAAATGAAAATATGAAATTTTATAAAAAACTTGAAAAAACAATCAATTTTATTAAAAGAGTAAAAAATGATAGCCTAACTGGTAGGTAGGGAATATGTCCATTGACATAGCTAAAATAGAAAAATTTAATATGCCGATTACATGAAATAGAGTGTTATAAAAATAGCACTTTATTTTTTGTTTAAGCGGACATAAAATTCAAGATTTTTAATAGTAAAAATATGTCCGATTTGACTAATTTTTATTATTAAAGAAGCGGACAAAATAAAAGTATGCAAAAGATTAAGAAATCTAAAAACAAAAGAAAATTACTGTATGGAGTTTAGGGTGTACATACAGGTAAGAGGTTCAAAAGAAAAAAGATGATGTATGTTAGTTAATTAGAAAAAGGAGGTTTGAGATTATGAAAATAAGATTAAGTTCAAGAGATATAGAGCTTATATGTTTTATAGGTAGATATAAGCAAATAAGATCAGTTGATTGTAAAAAACTTTATAAATCTAAAGATTATTATAGAAAAAGATTAAAAGTATTAGAAAAGGCAGGGTATGTAAAAAGAGAAAATACATATTACATAAAAATTGATATAGAGGGAAGAAGATTATTACAAGATTTTGGGTATGAGAGTTATAATCTTTGTAGAAATAAAGATTACAAAGATAGAATAAAAGATGTAGCAAAGATTGCAATGCTTGGTTTTGAAGATGATATAAATTTTATACCTAGTTGGGAGCTAAAAGAAAATAACATTTATACGGATTTAGGTAGAAAATATATTGGTGAATTAGAAATTTTACAAAATAAATATATTGTGTATTATATTTCAAATAGAAATAATCCATTATATGTAAGACAAACTTTAACAGATATTAATAAAATGTTTTCAAATGATAAAGTAATTGTGTTTTTAGAAGATTTTGAAAGAATGAACAAAAGAAATAAGTATTTTACGATAAGTGGTAAATCTATACAGGTAATAAATCCAACAGATGATAATTTAGAATTGATAAAGGCTATTAAAGATATAGATATTTATGACATAGTAAAAGAAATCTACAAAGGGAAAGAAATATTACTTTCTAATTGGAATAAAGCAGATTTTATGACAGAAGATAAAAAGTATATCGTTTTTATGCCTTTTATTGACACAGGGAAATTACATAAATTAAATATAGCTTATGGAGATAATAAAGAATCTAAAAAAATATTGATATATTAACCTTAAAGGGGAATAGAAGTAAGATTAATGAAATATTAGTTAAACCAACCAATATTATTGAAATTGATAGATGTTTAGATAAGATTAGAAACGAAAGTATGTTATGTATACAATAGAACTTTTAATTTCGAATTTTATTGTAAAAATGGTCAACTTATGATAGAATTACAGCATAAGAATAAGAGGTGCAATAAATGGAAGAAATAGTATTTGTAACACATAATAAAGGAAAAGCAAAATCAGCAGAAAGGTATTTTAATAATTTAAAGTTTAGTACATATGATTTTGAATTAGATGAACCTAGAAGTGATGATATAAAAGAAATAGCAACTGCAAAAGTAAAACAAGCATATGAAATTGTAAGGAAACCTTGCATAGCATTAGATACTGGATTTTTTATAGATGAGTTAAATGGATTTCCAAGGGCATTTGTTAATTTTTCACTAGATACAATAGGAATAGATGGAATTTTGAAACTAATGGAAAATAAAGAAGATAGAAAATGTAGATTTGAGGAATGTTTAGCATATCATGATGGAAAAGAGATACATTATTTTTATGGAAAACATCCAGGAAATTTAGCAACAAAAATTCAAGGTATGGATAGAGAAGAAAAATGGTCTGATTTATGGTATATATTTAAGCCAGAACATTTTGAAAAAACACTGGCTGAAATGGATAGTAAAGAAAGAGAAGATAGAAGAAAAATTGATGGTTCAGTAGAAGCATTAAAAGTTTTCGCTGAATGGTATAAAGAAAATAAATAGTAAATTTACTAAAATTTGTTGGAGGTAGGTTTGATATATTTAAAAACATTTAAATTAAGTAATAGCAAAAGTAAAAATAGTAATATATATCCTTTTAATGTATTGAAAAATAAAGAACCAGATGTATTTTTATTTGATAATATAACTGTACTATATGGTAATAATGGCTCTGGGAAATCGACTATATTAAATATTATTGCACATAAGCTAAATTTAAAAGGAAAAGAAAGAAACTATTCGAAAGTTGATGGCTGGCTACCATATTTTGAAGAATATGCAGCAGAGTGTGAATATGAATTTGGAGAAAACGAATATGGTATAAAATTTAGTAGAATACCAAAAAATAGTAGATATGTAAAGAGTGAAGAGATATTATATGAGATAAGAAAAATACAACAAGATGCAGTTTTGCAAGAGAGTATAGAAAGTAATTTAGCAAGAGAAAGAGGATTAGAAAATGCTAAAGAATTTTTAAAGACAAAGGAAGGTGGAAAACAGTTTGCAAGATTTGAATTTGCACAAGATAAATATTCGAATGGAGAAACGACAATGCAAATTTTAGAAGATAATATTTTGCCAGATACATTAAATTTATTAGATGAACCAGAGGTTTCATTATCTCCTCAAAATCAAGTAAGACTTGCAGAAGAAATAAATAAAATGTCAAGATATTTAGGTGTTCAATTCATAATAGCAACACATTCGCCATTTATGTTAGGTATTTTAAATGCTAAAATATATAATTTAGATACTGAAGATTATAAAGTTCAAAAATGGAGTGAACTTGAAAATGTAAGATATTTTTATGAATTTTTTAAAAGTAGAAAAAATGAGTTTGAAAAGTAAAGAAGTAAAGTAAAATTTAAAAAATATAGGAGAATAGAAAAAATGAAACAAATTAAGATTTTATGTTATGGAGATTCAAATACTTGGGGGTATATATCTGGAAGTGACCATCAAAGATATGGAAATAATGAAAGATGGACAAAAATTTTAGCAAAATTATTAGGAAGTGATTTTGAAATAATAGAAGAAGGTTTAAATAGTAGAACTCTTATTTCTAATGATACAAGACCAGGTAAAGAAGGGAAAAATGGATATGAATATTTAATACCATGTTTAGATACACACGATCCAATTGATTTAGTTATATTAATGCTTGGAACAAATGAACTAAAATTTACATATAACAAAAGTGCTAAAGATGTAGGAGAAATGATAGAAAAATATTTTGTAAAAACAATTTTAAATAGAAAATCACAATTAAGAGATAGTTATCCTAATTTATTAATAGTAGTACCACCAGTAATAAACGAATATCAAGATTATTGCAAAGCAAATGATAAATATTTGGGAGCATCACATAAATCAAAAGAATTAAATGATATTTATAAAGATATAGTTGAAAGATATAATTGCTACTTTTTAAGTAATCAAGGATTAGAAACAGGAATTGATGAAGTTCATTTGACAAAAGAAAGCCATAAAAAATTAGCAGAAATGTTGGAAGATAAAATAAATAATATATATAAAACTACATAAATGGAGCGTTGTTAGCAATAAAGAAGTACATAGTAAAGTAACCGAAACAATAAAGAAATATTTAAAAGATAAAAAATAGGATGGGACAAATAATGGAGAAAAAATTATATGAATAAAATAATTGTAGAAGTTGGCTCAACTTGCACTAAAGTTGATAAGTTTGATGGTAAGATAATAGAAAAATTAGAGGGAAAGACAATACAATTCAAAAAACATTACAATGAAGATAAAAAATTAAGAGAAAGTGATGTTGTAGAATTAATTTCTAGCATAAATGACTTGAAAAATATTTCTCAAGATATATATGTTTGTGGTACAAGCATTTTTAGAACATTAAATGATACAGAAAGAAAAGAATTCTTAAATAGATTCAAAAAAGAAACAGGATACGAATTTAATATTATTTCTCAAGAAAAAGAAAATGAATTAACAGTTTTTGGAACGACTAGATATGTGAAAGATAAAGTATGTGTATTTATAGGTGGTGGAGGTTCTACTGAAATTGCAATTTATGATAAAGGAATAAAAGAAAGTATAAATTCAAAAGTTGGTGTTATAGATGTAATGCAAGAATTTCCAGATTTAGCAGAAAACTTTGCAACAACTAATCTTGAAATAGTAAAGAATTTTATAAAAGAAAGACTAAATCTACCAAAAGAAAAAGCAGATATATTAATTTTAGCAGGTGGAGGACACGAAAAATTTGCAAGACATTCTGGAATAAAATATGAAACAAATACTTTATATAAGGATGAGGCATCTCCAATTATGATGGATATAGAAACAAGAAAAAGCGAAACAGAAAGATATTATAGAGCTATTTCTTTAGATGAAATAAGAAATAGAGTAAATGATCCAGATTGGTGGTATGCAACAAGAGCAATGAGTGCTTTTGCATTAGTCGTTGCAGAAGAAATAGGAGCAAAGTATATAGTTCCAACTGATATAGCAATGGTATATGGAATTTTAGATAAAAAGGATGAACTATAAAAATATAACAAAACCAGATAATGAAAGGATTAACAAAAAATGAAAATAGGAAAAGATTATATAGGTGTAGGAGTAGGAGCATTTATTGTAAATGATAATAACGAATTATTATTACAAAAAAGAGCAGTACCAGCTGAAAAAGACCATTGGTGTATACCTGGTGGTAGACTAGAAATGTTTGAAACATTGGAACATGCAGTTATTAGAGAAACTAAAGAAGAAACAGATTTAGATGTAAAAGTAATAAAATTAATGGGGATTTGTGATCATATTATTCAAGAAGAAAATGCACATTGGGTAGCAATGAGTTACTTATGTAAAATAGAAAGTGGAACTCCTAAAATAATGGAAATTGATAAAGCATCAGATATGAAATGGTTTAATATAAATCAACTACCTGAGAAACTTACAATTACAACTAAAAAAGCCTTATCAGATTACAAAAGAATATTAGAGAAAAATAGCTAATAGAGGAGATATAAATGAACATTTTAAAACCACAAAATATCCATAGTAAACAATTAGTAAATAAACATTTAAAAAGTATTAGAGAAAATGAAGAAATAAGCTATTGTATTTTTGAAAACCAAGAATGTGATAATATCAATTTATATGAAATCGAATTTGAACATTGTAAATTTAACAATACTTGTATGCAAAAATGGGTATTAGAAAAAATTACATTTAAAGATGTAGTATTTGAAAAATGCAATTTTTCAAATACAGAATTTTCTGAAACAACTTTTATTAGATGTGAATTTAATAATTGTAAACTTTCAGGATGTAACTTTGCAGAAAACAGATTATATAATGTTTCATTTATAGAAACAAATGCAAGTTATATTAATCTATCAATGGCTAGTATAGAAAATATTTTATTTAAAGATACATGTTTAAAAAATAGTTATTTTCAAGAAACAAAAATAAAGAAAATTTATTTTGATAATGCAGATTTAACACAATCACAGTTTTTTAAAACAAGTTTAAAAGACATTGATTTATCAAATAGTAAAATAGAAAAAATTGCTATTTCAATAGAAGATATAAAAGGTGCAACAATAGATCAGTTTCAAGCAATAGATTTATTATATTTGATAGGTGTAAAAATTAAATAGAAAATTCACTATTAGAAGTGTTATAATATAGGGAAATATAAAACATTATGGAAGACTATATAAAGGAAAATGATAAAGTGATAAAAAAATTTGAAAAAAAAGATATAGATGATGTAATAAGAATATGGGAAAAGGAAAATATAAAAGCCCATAAATTTATTCCAAAAGAATATTGGAAAAGTAATTATAACTATGTGAAAGAAGCTCTACCAAATGCAGAAGTATATGTCTATATTAATAAAGGAAAAATTGTAGGTTTTGTAGGATTAGATAACAACTATATTGAAGGAATTTTTATTGATACAAATAATCAATGTAATGGAATAGGAACAGCTTTATTAAATAAAGTTAAAGAAAACAAAAGCAATTTGACATTAAATGTATATAAGAAAAATAAAAATGCAATAAATTTTTATAAGAAAAATGGTTTTGTGATTACAAGTGAAAATATAGAAGAACATACAAATGAAGTAGAATATACTATGACTTGGAATAAGTAAGATACAACTTACAATTGCACTAAACTGCTGTACAGAAGGTTTTTTAAATAATCAGTTGAAAATTCATTAAAAATATGTTAATATAATTTTATAAAATTCAAAAAATAATACAATGAAGAAAAATTTTAGTGAAAGATATAATCATAGTAACAAGTGGACTAAAATTTGAATTAGTAAAATAGTTATAAAAAAGAATTAATAGTATGTAACATTTATACATTCCACAAAATAGAAAAGGAGAAAAAATGCCAACAATAATAGATGGAAAAGAATTAGCAAAAAAAATAAGAGCAAACTTAAAAATAGAATGTGAAGAATTAAATACAAAAGGAATAAAAGCAAAATTAGCAGTAATAATGGTAGGAGAAGACCAAGCATCAAAAGTATATGTAAGAAACAAAAGTAAAGCTTGTGATGATGTAGGAATAGAATATGAAGAATATTTATTAGATGAAAATATAACTCAAAAAGATCTAATAAATCTAATAAACAAATTAAATAAAGAAAAAACTATAAATGGAATTTTATTACAAAGTCCAATTCCAGCAAATTTAGATATAAATGAAGCATTTAGAACAATCATTCCAGAAAAAGATGTTGATGGATTTAATCCTGTAAATGTAGGAAGATTAGTATTAGATCAAGACACATTTGTATCATGTACACCATTTGGAATTATGAAAATGTTTGATGAATATAAAATTGACTTAAGTGGCAAAAATGTGGTAATCTTAGGAAGAAGTAATATAGTAGGAAAACCATTAATACACTGTTGTTTAAATAGAAATGCTACTGTAACTGTTTGCCATTCTAAAACTCAAAATATAAAGCAAATTACACAAAATGCAGATGTACTTATTTCAGCAGTTGGAAAGGCTCACTTTGTTTCAGCAGATATGATTAAGGATAATAGTATTATTATTGATGTAGGTATAAATCGATTAGAAAATGGAAAAATTACAGGAGATGTAGATTTTGAAAATGTAAAAGATAAAGTAGAGTTTATAACACCAGTTCCTGGGGGAGTAGGACCGATGACTATAGCTATGCTTATGAATAATCTTATTAAGGCTACTAAAAGGCAAAATGGAATGATTGATTAAGTAGTTAATTTATATAAAATGAGGGGACACATAGATTACTTGTGTCCTCTTTTGAGTTAGACGGAAAGAGGAACATTACTAAATTTTTAATTATAGGGAGGAAAATTTGAACAATTTAGAAAATAACAGATATTGGATATGGTTTAGTTTAATTAAAGGATTAGGTAGTAGAAAAAAGTTAAAGTTAATAGAAATATATAATAATCCTGAAATAATATATAATTTAAAAAGAGAAGATTTATTAAACATTGAAGGGATTGGGGAAGAAACTGCAAATAATATAATTACCTCAAGAAATCAAAAATTATTAGATTATCACATAAGCTATATGATGAAAAATAATATAGATATTATTAATTTTAATCAAAAAGAATATCCTAATATTTTAAAAAAAATTTATGATTTACCAATTAGCTTATATGTAAAGGGAAATAAAAACATTTTGAATAATAAAAGTATTGGAATAGTTGGATGTAGAGATTGTTCTGAATATGGTAAAAAAGCAGCAAAATATTTTGCTTATAATTTGTCTAGTAAAAATATAAATATTGTTAGTGGATTAGCAAAAGGAATTGACAGTTATGCTCATATAGGGTGTTTGGCAACATATGAAAAAGATGTAAGTTTGGGAAAGACTGTTGCTGTTGTTGGAAATGGACTAGATATAGTTTACCCTAAAGAAAATGTGGAATTGGCTAAAAAAATTATTAAAACAGGAGGTGCTATTGTTTCTGAATTTCCTTGTGGTACTAGACCTGATAAAATGAATTTTCCAGCACGAAATAGAATCATTAGTGGAATTTGTTCAGGAATAGTTGTTATTGAAGCTAAAAAAAAGAGTGGAACTTTGATTACTGTTGATTTTGCATTAGAACAAGGGCGTGATGTTTTTGTTGTTCCTGGTAATATTAATTCTATTAATTCTGTTGGCACTAATCATTTGATAAAACAAGGTGCAAAGATTGTTACTACTTATGAGGATATAGAATATTTTTTATAGTAATTATATATTTTAAGTTCAAATATTATCTAAAATAAGATATATAATATAAAAAATGCTCACCCTCGAATACAACTATATAAATAAAAGATAATGGAATAAATATGTGAACAATGTCAAACTATCCAAAGATAAACACATAATAACATCATTGTTACTATGTGTTTATTAATCCTATGCTACTTTTATTCCTGTATCAACAACTTCTTTCACAAAAGGATTTGAAATCTTTTCAAAATCTTCTGTTGTTATTGGGTGTGGCTCTATTCTAGTATCTATTTTCCAAGTCAATCCTATTAACTTTGCTCCATCTTCAATAATATCATTAAAATCACTTGAAATGATTGCTATGTCTATATCGCTATCTTCGTTCTCTGTTCCCTTTGCATAAGATCCAAACAAGATGATTGCTTCAATCTTATAATGTTCACTTATTTTTTCAATGTATTTTTGTATTGATTCCATTATTCCTGTGTTAATAGACTTTTCAACCATGTTCGTACCTCCTCGATATTTTTTATTTGTTCAGATGTATAATCATCTGTGCATTTTTGATTAAAAGTTTCTTTGTAATCATCATATCTTTCACTTATATTAAATTGTGTAATTATTTGTAATTTTTTAATTTGCTCATCAGTTAATTCTAAATTGCATTTTTCTGCAAGTGCTAATAAGTTATGAGATTTTTTGCATAAGGATTTTCTTTGTTATTTTTAGCATATAAACCTTTTAATAATTTTTCTATCACTAAATGTCCAAAAAATAGAGAATAACTATTTTTCTTATTACTATATAATACATTCATTACGTTATAATCTTCATCACTACTATTTTGCCAATATTCCATTAAATTTATATTATCCATATCTCTAGTTCCTTTCTTAATTATACTCATATTATAGCATTTATTTTGAAATTTTACTACATATTATTTGTTATTTAGATAGAGAATAGAAGAATATTTCAAATTCAAGAAACAAGAATATAATTTTGAAAACTTTAGAGTGAGAACACTAAAATCAATAAATAATTTAAATAAAATGGTAACATACACAATAGGACTAATAGCATTATTGAGTGAAAAGATTGGAAAAAAGGGAATTTGTAAATAAAATAATAAAAGAGTCAAAATCGTTAAAAAGTAAAGTATATTTATGGTTTTATCAAATAGCAAGAGGAATATATAATATATTATCAAAAGTAAGAAGAGGAATTAAAGAATGGCAACATATTAGAAAAATTAAACAATATGATGGACAACTTTCTCTGGTGTAAAGAAGATATTTACATAATATAATAAACCTATTTTCAGTAGGTTTATTAAGTAATGTCAAAAAAATAAAATTGATAAAACATATAAACTAATATACATATTTTACCAATTTTATCTTAATTAAGAATTTATTTTTGCAAAAAACCGAAACTTAAATGTTTAGTAACATACTTATTTCACTATCTAAATTTTCTAAATTATCAATTAACAATTTAAAATATTCTGGCATATCTCTATCATTACTCTGCTACATTTATTTTCCAAATTCCATTTTTTGTAGAGCCAACTCTTTCAATAATGCCTTTTTCTTTTAGTGCCTTTATATTGTATGATATACCATCTCTTGTCAAATCAAGTGTTTTAGCCATTTCAACCTGTGTAATACTTGGATTTTTCTTAATTAAATTTATTATTTTTTCTTGTGTAGTTTTTTGTGTAGTTTCTTGTGTAGTTTCTTGTTGATTTAAAATCATTCCATCTACAGCTTCATCTATAACTTTAAGCATAAATTCAATAAATTCATTCGAATTTCCTGCATTATTACAATTTTGAATAGCAGTATAGTATTCTTCTTGATGTTTTCTTATTATACTTTCTATAGGTATATACTTAAATAAATCTTTCCAATGAGCAAGTATTGCTGTTTGCCATAGTCTAGCAGTTCTTCCGTTTCCATCTGAAAAAGGGTGTATAAAAACAAATTCATAATGAAATATAGAAGATAAAATTAATGGATTAACATTTTCTTTAGCTTCGTTCATCCAATTAAATAAATTATCCATTAATGTTGGAACCATTCTATGAGGTGGAGCCATAAAAATTTGAATATCTCCATCATAAACAGCCTCTCCATGATTTCTAAACTTTCCACTATCATCTTCAATAGCAAAAGTTAATATTCCATGTATCTTTTTTAAATCTTCTACTGAATATGGATTTATATTATCAATTTCTTCATAGGCTTTATATGCATTCTTAACTTCTTGAATGTCTTTTTGTTCTCCAATAACTGCTTTTCCATTAATTACTGCTTCAACTTGAAATAGTGATAATTGATTATTTTCAATAGCTAAAGAAGAATGAATTGATTTAATTCTTGTTTTTCTTCTTAACTCTGGAAATCTATTTAAACTTTCAAAATAATTAGCTTGTCCAATTTTTTCCATTATATTTGTTGCTAGGTTTAGCATTTTATCAGTAATTGTATATGGTGGATAATTTTTTTCCATTTCTAACCTCCGATTCATATATGTATTATAACACAAACTTATTTAATATAATACTATTTTTTATTTGTTTTGGGCAAGCCATTCATAAACTTCATCTTCAATAAGTTTAGCTTTTTTGCTTTATTTATTTTATCTCTAGCTTCTTTTTTCCATTGTTCAAATTCTTTTTGAATAACTTTACTTTCTTTGTTTCTATAAGCTATCATAAATTTTTGTTGATAAATTCTTCTATATAATGCTTGTATTTTGTTGTTTTCTAAATTCTTTCTGTATTGTTCTCCTGCACCTTTTTCTTTACAAGTTGGACTTTGATCTACATTTGCTAAATCGCAATATATTTCATTTTGCCTATAATTTGGTATAAAATATCTACCACAATTTAAACAAGTCTTAATTTGTAAATTCTCGTGTCTTACAATTTGGTCTAACACAGCAAAACATATACTTGTTAGATTTTTACTTGTATAAACATTGTGTAATTCTAATTTTTGATTTTTGTTTTTTATTCCTTCTATTAACTTATTCAATGTGTCATTATGATATTTATTATGTATGTTTATGTAATTATCAGTTATAATCTCAATATCTTGTGAATATGTATAAAAATCACTGTCCTTTATTGTATATGCAATAAATTTGGCTAATTTATCTTCTTCATCTTTTAATTTTTCATTTCCATTCAAATTATAAACAAAGTCTACACATTTTTTAAAATTATCTTGCCATTCAATAAACCTATCGCTACCTGTATCATAAATGTCTTTTATAATTCTCATAAATTCTACATCATCTATTTCTTCATCTTTCACATATGAATATGGCACATAATCTTTTACTAATTCATAGCCATAAGCAAAAAAGAAAGTATTATAAGCAGTTTCATAAGTTGTAAAATCAGCATTTAAAAAGTTTATTAAAAAAGTAAACCCCCAGCTATGCTGGGGGTTTACTTTAATGTTAAGTATAAAAAATATTCTCCTTAAAACAACATACAAACTTTATAGTTCGCAAGTTGTTATAAAATGGTGCCGTTGGCGTAGTTATCTACAACTTTTTTTGGTTCTCATAACGATTGATACAAATATCAATCAGTTTACTAAAGTATATCATATTTTTGATAAATTGCAATAAAAATCTGCAAATATTTTTCTAAAACACGGCACACTATTCTAAAACTTGACATTTTACATAAATTTGGTATAATATTTATATGTAATTTTTTAGAAATATAGAAAAGGAGGATAGAGATTATTTATAACTGTTAATCAAGTATTCAAACAAAAAGGAGAGAAAAATGAAATCAAAAAAATTTTTACTCAAAATGCTTATTTCGATTTTATTCATTGCAACACTGGGTTTAAGTATCCGGAAAGTAAGAGAAGAAAAAAAGATAGAAGTATCGAATGTAGAGACAGAAAGTAATACAGCAATTGATGCAACATCGGAAGAATTGGAAGACAACGAGACTGCGAATTTGGACGAACTGGAAGAAGATATGGCGCAAGAATTTCCTAGAGAGCATACAGTAAAGCTCTCATCAGAGTCATCTCCTGATTCCCCATTTCAGAAACTTTTAGCTACAGGTAATGTAGAAATAACAAACATTTCTAAAGGTGGATGGAAATATGTAACTTTAAATTCGGTATGCAGTATAATTCCTGAATTTAAAGGTGAAACATATAACGAGTTGAAAGAGAAATTTGATTCTTTGAAGTTGGAGATATGTGTAAAAGATGAGTTTACTGTGACAGAAGATAGTAAAATATTGTCTGAGCAAAAAGTACAGTTAGATATATATCCAGAAAGGAGTATGCTAATATATTCTGAAGAAGATCATGAATGTGGAATCTCCTTTGGGGAATATATTCTCTATAAAAAAAACAAAGATATCATTTTTGAGGGAATAGATTATTATGATCGTACTTATTATAAGCTTGTATTTGAAGGAGATGGCAAATTACACATTTCTGAAAAATACAATGTGGATGTGGCAAATGAGAGTATAATTGTACACACTTCCAAAGATTTTACAGTAACTTTGGAAGGGAAGTGGCTAAAAATTTGGCAGTATGGGAAAGTAGTTTGTCAGACAGAAATACCAAAGCCTGCAAATGAAAATGAAGAACTCTTTGCCAATACTCATCCAAAAAAAGAGCTGGGCAAGTATTATGGAAAAGGTAAGCCATATGTAGATGAAGATGGTAACCTTATCCAATTAAAAATTGCTCCTGTCTCCACTGAATTAAATGTGGAGTGCTTAGTACTGGCTTCTGATGTCGCAGAAATAGTTTCTGAGCAGTTTGGTCGTGTATTTACATTTAAGGATAAATCAGGTAATTATTTTGCAGAGTTGCTTGATGAATACGATTTTGGCAAAGAAGCAGTTGAACTTTGTCAAGAAAATATTAGTACGTTGAGTTTTGAGATAGAGAAATCAAACTCAGACAAACTTGAATCATTGTGGTTACGTGTTTACTTGAAAAAACAAAAAAAAGTAGTCTATATTGAAGTCTATACACCTTCTAATTCAGTGTTTATTGACGATGAATTGGAAGATTTGATTACAAACAACATCTATTATGATGTTTCTGAGTGTGAAACATCATACAATAAAATTGTTGCTGAAATGCAACGATTGGAAAAATAATCTCTGTCCTGAATAAGGTCAAAACAGAAGAAACTTTGGCAATAATTGCTGGAGTTTCTTCTGTTTTTAGTACTAGCAAAATGAAAAGAATATGCTAATTCTTCGCTCATTCTTTTCTCCTTTAGAAATGTATTCATATCATAGGACTTCGACCTTGTCATAAGTCCTAACCCAGTAAGAGTGAGTTAAGTACACTTTAAAATTTATTAAAAATATATTTTGTAAAGGACAGCTAAACAGATATAAAATTATAGTTCTGAAAAGTAGTGAAATTAAATTTTAGGAGGATTTAGATATGGTAGAGATAACTTATCACAAAGAAGGAGATTTTTTCGTTCCTGACTTATATTTGGAAAAAGAAGATTATGAAAATGATTATATTATAGGAAAATGTGGTCATTTAAGATTGGAATATTTAAAAAATTACAAGAAGGCTGAATATATAATAATGTTTATGAACAAGACTTTAAGAAAACATATTGTTGAAACTGACAAGCAAGTTAAAGAAAGGTTTGAAACACTTATGAAACAAATGCTAGAAAAAAATCCTATTGATGAAAATTTAAAAAATACTGACCCTTTAAAATGGACTAGGCTTATGAATAACTATAAACTTTGTGTTGAAGAAATTATATTGAGCGAATTAATATATTATTAGAATAGTAATAGCAGAGTTTTAGAGACTATCGTAAAAGTTGTGTAAATCGGATTTCCTTCCGATTGATAACTTGAAAAAAATTAATATTTTAATAACTAATTTTATTTTAATTATATTTTTCTAAAAAATCAATCTTTTGATAGTGTAAAATAAAGTGTGTAAGTTAAAGGTACCAAACTTATGCACTTTACTTTTTTTGCTAAAATAAATATAATAAAGAAAACGGAGGAAAAAATATGGGAAAGAAAATACAAAGAGACCCACAAAGTATAGCGCTAGCACACGCAATATTAGAACAATATAAGCCACAAACAAGTGAGGACGTACAAGATGCGATGAAGGATATATTTGGACCAATATTTGAAGCTATGTTACAAGGAGAAATGAATACACATCTAGGTTATGAAAGCAATAATCATGACTACAAAGCAACAGAAAATCGAAGAAATGGATATACAAATAAAACATTAAAAACAACATATGGAGAAATACCAATAAATGCACCAAGAGATAGAAATGGAACATTTGAACCAATAGCAATACCAAAAAGAACAAAAGATGTCTCAGGAATCGAAGACAAAGTATTATCAATGTATGCTAAAGGAATGAGTCAAAGAGATATAGCTTCAACAATCGAAGATATATACGGATTTAATATATCAGCAGAAACAGTATCAGAGATAACAGACAAAGTAATAGAAGAAGTTGAAGAATGGCAAAACAGGCCACTGAAGAAATTTTATGCATTTTTGTTTGTAGATTGTATGTATGTAACAATAAAAAAAGAGTATGAAACAAAGGAATGTGCAGTATATACAATATTAGGATACGATGCAAATGGAATGAAAGATATATTAGGAATATGGTTAAATGAAACAGAAAGTAAGCATAATTGGATGCAGATATTTGATGAATTAAAAACAAGAGGAGTTGAAGATATACTCTTCATATCAATGGATGGAGTATCAGGATTAGAAGAAGGAGCAAAATCGATATTCAAAAATGTAGTAGTACAAAGGTGCATAGTACACTTAATAAGAAATTCAATAAAATACATACCTACAAAGAGTTACAAAGCATATACTCAGCAATTAAAGAAAGTTATATGGAGCAGCAAGTTTAAAGGCGGCAGAAGCAGAATTTGAGCGTTTCAAGCAAACATGGAGTGAATATCCAGGAGCAGTAGATGTATGGGTAAGAAATTGGAAACATATAGAGCAGTTATTTAACTATGGAAGTGCGGTGCGTAAAGTAATGTATACGACAAACGCCATAGAAAGTGTAAATTCAAGTTTTCGAAAAGTAACAAAGAGAGGTTCATTTCCAAATGAGACAGCTCTATTTAAACTTCTTTATCTTAGAGTTACGGAACTTTACAAGAAATGGAAAGATAGACCTATTTCAAATTGGGCAATGGTGCGAAATCAAATAGCTATGAATCCTGAAATGCAAGCTAGAATTACAAAGTATGAAAATATATAAAAATAACAATCTTAAGGAGTTTTATTAAATGCCCTGTTCTTTTAGTTATGTAAACATCAGAAAAAAAAGCGAAATCGATGGCTTAATTAGTCATCGATTTTATAAAAATTAAATTTTCAAAAAAAATTACACACTTTACTTGACAAAGTCAATCTTTTAGAAAAAGTTGTGTAAATTTAATAGAGCTTAAGAATTTTCTTCTTAAGCCTATTATTTTAGGCTTAACTTTAGATTCTGCCTTCATACATTATCCTAAATTGTGATAAGCATAAATCCCATTTACTAATCATTCTTGACCATTTTTTCTCTGCTTTCAATGTAGATAGATAAAGAACTTTCAATAATGACATGTCTGTTGGAAATACATTTCTGTTTCTATTTATCCTTTTATAGGTACTATTTAAGCTTTCTATTGCATTTGTTGTATACATGATTTTTCTTATTTCAGCTGAAAACTTAAAGAACACAGAAAGCACTTCCCAATTATCTATCCAACTTTGTATTGCTCCTGGATATCTACTTTTCCATTTCTCATCTAACTCTAATAAATTCGTATAGGCTATTTCTTCTGTTGATGCTTGATACACCGTTTTTAAATCCTTGGCTAATTCTTTCTTATCTGTATATGGTACATATTTTAACGAGTTTCTTATTTGATGTACGATACATCTTTGATATTCTGTCTTTGGAAAAATAGCTGATATAGCTAAAAATGATAATATAAAAGTAACCAAAAAAGGGAATATAAAAACTACCAAAATT
>CAOSZT010000017.1:0-12181 GCA_948528155.1 uncultured Clostridia bacterium
AGAAGTTGTAAACTTAAAAAATAAGACAAGCCGTTCGAACGAAGTGAGTTATGGATTAAAGATACAATCGAACGAAGAGAAGTTGTAAACCTAAAAATCAAGATCTGTCCAAATGGACAAGAGGAGGTAAGTTTATGGATATTACAGAATTAACAGTTCACGAATTACAAGAAAAGTTAAAAAATAAAGAGATTACAGTTACTGAAATTACTGAAAGTTATGCAAATAGAATAAATGAGAAAGAAAAAGATGTTAATGCTTTTATAACGACATTGACAGATGAGGCAATTTTAAAGGCAAAAGAAATACAAGCAAAAATAGAAGCAGGAGAATTAAGTGGAGATTTTACTGGAATTCCTATTGGGATAAAAGATAATATTTGTATAAAAGGAACAAGAACTACTTGTGCTTCTAAAATGTTGGAGAATTTTATAGCTCCTTATAATGCTACTGTTATAGAAAAGTTTAAAGATGAAAATATGATTGATTTAGGTAAATTAAATATGGATGAATTTGCAATGGGAGGGTCAACAGAGTATTCATATTTTAAGAAAACAAGAAATCCTTGGAATTTAGATAAAGTACCAGGTGGCTCATCTGGTGGACCAGCAGCTGCTGTGGCAAGTAATATGGTACCTTGGGCTTTAGGTTCAGATACAGGTGGGTCAATTAGGCAACCAGCAAGTTTTTGTGGTGTTGTAGGTCTAAAACCAACATATGGACTTGTTTCAAGATATGGTTTAGTAGCATTTGCTTCTTCTTTAGATCAAATAGGTCCTATAACAAAAGATGTTGAAGATAGTGCTTTATTATTAAATTTAATTGCAGGATATGATAAAAAAGATACAACTTCAGAAGATATGCCTAAAAAGGATTATACAAAATGTTTAAAAAATGATGTAAATGGATTAAAAATTGGTGTTCCAAAGGAATTTTTTGCTGAAGGAATAAATGAAGAGGTTAAGCAATCTTTAGAAAATACAATAAAAGAGTATAAAAATATGGGTGCTGAAATTGAAGAGTTTTCACTAGATATTGCTAAATACGCATTAGCTACATATTATATAATTGCATGTGCAGAAGCAAGTTCAAATTTAGGAAGATTTGATGGAATTCGTTATGGATATAGGAATCCAGAGTATAAAAATTTAAAAGAACTTTACAAAAAATCAAGAAGTGAAGGATTTGGAGAAGAAGTAAAAAGAAGAATTATTTTAGGAACTTATGTGTTATCTTCAGGATATTATGATGCTTATTATAAAAAGGCTCAACAGGTTAGAACTTTAGTTATGAAAGAGTTTGATAAAGCTTTTGAAAATTATGATGTAATCTTAATACCAACATCACCAACTGTTGCTTTCGATATTGGTTCAAAATCGCACAATCCATTAGAAATGTATTTAGCTGATATTTGTACAGTTTCTGTAAATATAGCAGGGCTTCCAGGAATATCAATTCCAGTAGGTGTTGATAAACAAGGTATGCCAATTGGTATGCAATTAATTGGAAACAGATTCCAAGAAGAAACTATTTTAAATGCTGCTTATACAATGGAACAAAAGTTGAAATTTAGAGAGAATTATAAGCCAACATTTAAAGGAGGTGGTATATAATGTCAAGAAATGATTACGAAGTAATAATAGGACTAGAAGTCCATGCAGAGCTATCAACAAAAACAAAAATATTTTGTAGTTGTCCAACAGAGTTTGGAGGGATGCCTAACACACAGACATGTCCAATATGTATGGCAATGCCAGGAACATTACCAGTACTAAATGAAAAAGTTGTAGAATATGCAGTAAAAGCAGGACTTGCAACAAATTGTGAAATTTCAAGAAACTGTAAAAATGACAGAAAAAACTATTACTATCCAGATTTACCAAAATCATATCAAATATCACAATTTGATAGACCTCTATGTGAAAAAGGATATATAGAAATAGACACAGTGGAAGGTAAGAAAACAATAAGATTAACAAGAATACATATAGAAGAGGATGCAGGAAAGTTAAATCATAATGATTTTGCAGGAGGATGTTTAGTTGACCTAAATAGAGCAGGTGTGCCTTTAATAGAAATAGTTTCTGAGCCAGATTTAAGAAGTGCAGAAGAAGTGGAAAGTTATTTAAGAAAATTAAAGTCAATATTAGAATATATAGAAGTATCAGATTGTAAAATGCAAGAAGGATCTTTTAGAGCAGATGTTAATGTTTCAGTAAAAAAGAAATCAGATACACAACTTGGAATTCGTACAGAAATGAAAAATATGAACTCTTTTAGAAGTATTGTAAGAGCTATTGAATATGAAGTAGAGCGACAAATAAATATTTTAGAAGATGGTGGAAAGATTGATCAAGAAACTTTAAGATGGGATGATGTGTCTGGAAAGACATTTTCAATGAGAGATAAGGCAGATGCACAAGATTATAGATATTTTCCAGAGCCAGATTTGGTTGCAATAAAACTTTCTGAAGAATATATTGAAAATATAAAAAGTACTTTACCAGAATTGCCAGAAAGTAGAAAACAAAGATATTTAGAACAATATAATTTGTCTGAAAAAGATGCTAATATTATTACAGCATCAAAATATTTATCAGATTTATTTGAAAGTGCAATAAATGTTTGTAATAATCCAAAGTCAGTAAATAACTGGATTATATCAGATATATCAAGAATATTAAACGAAACAGAAATGGATCCAATTTCAATTCCTTTTAATGGTAAACAATTAGGAAAACTAGTAATTTTAATAGATAAAGGGACAATTAGTTCAAGTATTGGAAAAAAAGTGCTAACAGAGTTGTTTGAAAATCCAAGAGATCCAGAGGAGATTGTAAAAGAAAAAGGCTGGATTCAAATTTCTGATGAAAGTGCAATCAAAGATGTTGTTGTTAAAATATTGCAAGCGAATCCTCAGTCTATTGCAGATTTTAAGGCAGGAAAGGATAGAGCTTTGGGATTTTTAGTTGGACAGGCTATGAAGGAGACTAGGGGACAGGCTAATCCTAAGATGTTAAATGAAATGTTTTTGGAAGAGTTACAAAAATAGGCAAGAGAAAAAAATGGCTTCAGGGAGGGATTCAGGGACGTCCCTGAATCCCTCCTTGAAGCCATTTTTCTCTCTTTTTTATGTTAGTTGCTTTTTTATTTTATCAGCAGCAAATCCACAAATAATAAACTCTACTCCAAAGGTCAAACTAAGTTTGAATAAAATAAAACCTATTGTATATAACAGAGGTACTGTAAATGATATATTATATGTAATTAGGATAATTAAAGAAATTATTCCTAAAAAGAAGCAGAATTTTAAACCATTTTTCATAATTTTTTTTGCTAGTTTATCTAAGTTTTTAAAACTTTCTAAAATATTTTTAATCATATGTATCACCTATAAATAATAATAACATCGAAAGTAAGTAATATCAATGGAAATTAAATCCACTTAGTATTTTATAATTCATAATTAAAAAGTAATTTTTCTAAAATAAAAAAATCCGCATTTTTGCGAATTTCTTAAAATAAAAACTATGCATAATTTTCATTTTTTTGCTTAGGCTACAGCTGTTTTTAATTTTTTTGATAAACTTGATTTTTTTCTTGCTGCTGTGTTTTTTACAATAACTCCTTTTGTACAAGCTTGATCTATTTTTTTTGTTGCTTCTGAGAATAGTGCTTTTGCTTCTTCTGTTTTTCCTGCTTCTATTGCTTGTTCAAATTTCTTTATTGCTGTTTTGTATGCTGATTTTATCATATTATTTCTTAAAGTTTTCTTTTCTATTACTTTAACTCTTTTTTTTGCTGATTTGATGTTTGGCATTTTTGCACCTCCTTTTAGTCTTAATTATATTAACGTAAATTATTTTAACATATATTTCTAAATTTGGCAAGGGGTTTGGGAAATTTTACATAAAATATGTACTACTATGAAAACTAAAATAGAATAATTCATAATAAAGATATTCTTAATATGAAAATCATTTATTAAAGATGTTTTTAATTTTAGTAATAACTTTAGTAAAAAGGTTTTCTTTATTTTCTACTACAATCAGAGATTGGTTTACATCTTCTTTTTTATTTTTATTAAAGATATCATTTGAATTATATTTTTTATTTAATTTTTCTTGTTGTAATATTTCATTCCATTCTAATGCACTAATAAATTCAATTCTATTTATATTGTTACACCAATATTTGTTACAAATTACAGCTAAAATATCTATTGTTTTCTTTTTTAAATTCATTTTTTCTATTGGGGTTGAAAAGTTTATATTTGGTTGATAATTTTTAGAAGAATTTTGTTTTAAAAAGTTTATAAATTGTTTTGGGATTTTTTCAACATCTTCTTTATTAGTATTATCTAAAATTTCCAAAACTTCAGTTGCTGCTTGACTATATTCTATACTAACCATTTACTCCCTCCTATATTCTTCATTGTTTTTTTCTAAAATTTTTCCATTTATAATTTGTAAATATTCTTTTAATGCATTATTCATGCCACTTTGAGTAGCAACTTTAGCAACACCTTGTGTTATACTTTTAGCTGTTAATTTAGAATTCCCATTTTTAGGTAACTTATTTTGTATAGATTTTATTAATGTTCTCATAATAACAGAATCTACATTAATTTCAGGTGCATATTTTTTCATATTTTCCATAGGCGATTGGATGAATGTATTTATATCCATATTGTTGGCTTTACATATATTATTTATGGCTAAATTTAACACCTCAAGTCTTCCTTGATTTATAAAATTTGTATAAGTTTGATAAACTTCAGCATTTAAAGAATGTATTAAAATCATTTTATCATCTTTCTTTAAAAAGTGAGAACCTCTTATTAAAATACCTGGTTTATTAATATCATTACTATATAGAAGTGCAGGACATAAACAGATATCACTTTTTCCAATTCTTGTATTATATATTGTATTTTTTCTATTATTTTTTCTGCATTCTATATCATATTTAATATTATTTTGATAAAACAATAATTCTATTAATTTACCAACTTCAATATTAATTCCATTTAAATTTGCTGAAATCATATGAGTTTCTAAATTTTTTGTTAAATTAAGTCTAGATTCAACAAAAGTCATTATAGTGCATTGTTTTTGTAAATCTTTTTTATGTTCTAGGTTTAATTGTTTAGAAATTTTATCAATACCAAGATCTTTTACTAATTTTGATAATACAAAGTTTCTACTTTCTTTAATTTCCTCTTGAGTAGCACTAAAATCAGTTCGTATATTAAGAGCTTTGAGTTTTTGCTTATTTTGTGGTTGCATTTTAAATTGAATACCATCTAAAGTTCCATCATATTCAGTTGAATCAATAGCGAAATAATTACTATCTATTTCAACTGAAGTTTCTTGATGTGGAATTCCAGTTTTAATCCACCTAGAATCATTTTTATATATATCTACAAAAAAATCTCCAGCTGTTATTCCCATATGTAATAAAATATCTCTAGTAAATTTTGCTTGTGAATAACAAAAACCTTTTCCAAATACAGATAAAAAAAGAGGGTATCTGCTTAAATCCATAATTTCTTTATCTTTAGTACTTCTTTGTTTTACATTTTCATACATTGCCATAATTCTCATATATTCTAAAACATTTAGAACATTTTGTTTTTTGGAAAAGTTTGGATTATAAATCATTTCTACTATATGTTCTAATTTTTTTTCATAATCATAGAATAATTGCATTGGAGAATTATTAATAATGTAATAGAATTTAGGATCATTTTCTAATTGTTCAAAATACATATGCATATTTGGACTATATTTTTCGGGTTTTATATGAATGTTCATTTGCAATTTACGTATATCTTTTTGAGCTTCAATAATTTCATCTAATATTCTTCCTTGTATATTCAAATTTATTTTCTCCTTAGTTTTTTATTTTGTATTTGTATTGCCTGAGAAAATGGTAGTATATTATTTAAGTTTATTTCTTTTCTCTACTATTATAATTCTTAGGCACTACCATATTTTTGGGTTTTTTATCATTACACTTAGGTTTACCAGAATTCAAATGGTCATAAACCTCAGAAATTTCTAAATTAGAGCCATTTCCATCAATAATTTCAATATCTTTTTTATCTTTATTCATAAATACCTCCAAAAAATAAGAATATTCAAAATAATATTATCATAAAATAACATAATTATCAACAAAAAAACAAAAAAGTTTTAAGTCTAAATATTGACATAAAATCAAAAAAATGTAATAATATACAGGAAAAAAATTAAGAAAAAGAGTAGGAAAATTAATGGAAATAGAAAAAATAAAATCAGTAATAGAAGCCATACTATTTTCAGCAGGGAGAAAAGTTACTACTAGAGAGTTAATGATTTCGTTAGAGATTTCAAGAGATGATTTGGAAAATATAATTTATTTAATGCAAGAGGATTATAAAAAACCTAATAGAGGAATAGAAATAATAAAAGTAGAAGATGGCTTTCAATTATGTACAAAGAAAGAGTTATATGAAAATATATATCCAATTTTAGATAAAAGAACAAAACCGAATTTATCTAGTGCTGCATTAGAAACACTTGCAATAATAGCATATAATGATAAGATAACAAGAGCTGAGATAGAGGCAATAAGGGGAGTTAGTGCAGATGCTTGTATTTATAAGTTATTGGAGTTTGGATTGATACAAGAGGCAGGAAAGTCTGATTTACCAGGAAAACCTATGACTTATATAACAACTGATGAGTTTTTAAGAATGTTTGGCTATACATCTTTAAACGATTTACCAAGACTTCCTAAATATAGACTTGATGAAAATCAACAAATTGTAATTGATGAAATAATAGATGATGATGTAGTAAATGAGGCTCCAGAACCCGAAAGGGAAGAAAATAATAAATAATAGAAATGTGAAGTTTAATATTTAAGTTTAAGGAAGGTATTAAAAAGAGAAGAAAGAAGGAAATAAAAATGAAATTATCAAAAACAGGTATGGGTACAACAAAATTAAATAATATAGACGAAATGTATCCAGGACAAAGTATATTATTACAGACAGGACAGTTAGTTCAATATGGAGCAGGGCTTTTTGCTTATAATACTATACCTTTATTGGTTAAGAGAAATATAGAGAAGATTATAGTTGATACTTTAAATAAATATGATTGTATAGAGTGTTTACTTCCAAGTTTGCAACCAGATACAATTTGGAAGAATTCTGGAAGATATGATCACTATGTAAATGATGGAACAATGCTTATAACTGAATCTAATAAGGGGATTTTTTGTCTAGCACCAACTGGAGAAGAGGCAGTTCTTGAATTTGCAAGAGAAAAGTTAAAATCTTATAAAAATCTGCCAGCAACATATTATCAAATTAGTGAGAAGTATAGAAATGAAATAAGGACAAGGGGATATTTGCTTAGAGGAAAAGCTTTTTCAATGCTTGATGCATATAGTTTTGATGTTGATGTGGAATCTATGGAGAGTTCTTATGAAAATGTAAGAAAAGCATTTTTAGAGATATTTGAAAAAATAGGATTACCAGTTATTCCAGTAGTTGCAGATAATGGTGCAATGGGTGGAAAGAAATCAGAAGAATTTATGTTGATATCTGAACAAGGTGAAGATAAAATTCTTTATGACGAAACAACAGGTATTGGATTGAATACAGAGATTTTAGAAAGAGAAGATTATAAAGAATATTTAAAAAATGAATATGGAATAGAGGATATTTCTGCTTTAAAAGAAATAAGAACAATGGAATTAGGACATATTTTCCAATTAGGAACAAGATATTCAGAAATGATGAATGGAAAGTTTATTAATCAAGAGGGAAAAGAGTCTTTATATTATATGGGATGTTATGGAATTGGTGTAAGTAGAACGCTTGCAGCACTTTATGAAAAAAGTGTTATTTATGATGAAAAATGGGGATATTGTGGTTTTGTTTTACCAAAATCAATAGCACCATATTCTGTACAGATTGTTCCAAAAATGGATAATGAAGATAAAGTGGTTTTGGCTAATAAATTGTATGAAATGTTGAAAAAGGAAGATATAAATGTAATTTTAGATGATAGAGAAAATGTTACTATTGGAGCTAAAATTAAAGATTGTAAAATTCTTGGTACTCCTTATTTGGTGGTTTTAGGTGATAAACAAGAAGGAGATATGATTGAACTTGAAAATATGCAAACAGGAGAAAATGAGAATATTAGTATTGATAATTTGATAAAGATGTTATAGAAACCTGAATTTGGGGACGGAGGAAAAAACAGTTTTTTTTTAAAAAACTGTTTTTTTCCTCTGTCCCCAAATTCAGGTTTTTCTTCCGTCTCCACATCCAAGTTAGAATTCGCAGTTTTTAGGTGTTCTAGGGAAAGGAATAACATCACGTATATTTTGCATACCTGTTAAATACATTATTGCTCTTTCAAATCCTAAACCAAATCCAGAGTGGACACAACTACCATATTTTCTTAAATCTAAATACCACTCATAATTTTTAATAGGCATATTTAATTCTTTCATTCTATTAAGTAATTTGTCATAATTTTCTTCTCTTTGGCTACCACCAATAATTTCACCAATACCAGGAGCTAAAAGGTCAGTTGCTGCAACAGTTTTTCCATCTGGATTTTGTTTCATATAAAATGCTTTTATCTCAGCTGGATAGTCTGTTACAAAAACAGGTTTTTTAAATATTTGTTCACATAAGAATCTTTCATGTTCTGTTTGTAAATCAATCCCCCAACTAACTTTATATTCAAATTTTTTATTGTGTTTTTCTAATTCTGATATTGCATCTGTATATGAAATTCTTGCAAATTCTGAATTTATAACATTATTTATTCTATCTAATAAAGATGTATCAATAAAATTATTAAAAAATTCCATTTCTTCAGGACAATTATCTAAAACATATTTAAAAATAAATTTAATCATATCTTCAGCCAAATCCATATCATCATTTAAATCTGCAAAACAAATTTCAGGCTCTACCATCCAAAATTCTGCTGCATGTTTTACAGTGTTAGAGTTTTCTGCTCTAAATGTAGGTCCAAATGTATATATGTTTCTAAAAGCCTCTGCAAATGTTTCTCCATTTAGTTGACCACTTACTGTTAAATGTGCTGATTTGCCAAAGAAATCTTTTGCAAAGTCAATTTGATTATTGTCTGTTTTTGGGATTTTCTCTAAATCAAATGAGTTTACATTGAACATTTCTCCAGCACCTTCTGCGTCGCTTCCTGTTATTATTGGTGTATTTACATATACAAAACCTTTTTCTTGGAAAAATTTGTGAATTGCAAATGCTAATACACTTCTAACTCTAAATACAGCATTAAAGGTATTTGCTCTTGGACGTAGATGTGCTATTGTTCTTAAGTATTCAAATGAGTGCTTTTTCTTTTGAAGCGGATAGCTAGAGTCAGATAAGCTTTCTATTTCGATTTTTGTTGCTTGTATTTCAAAAGGTTGTTTTGCATTTTCAGTTTTTACAAGTAGTCCTGTTACTTGAATTGATGAACTTATTGTTAGTTTGCATATTTTTTCAAAGTTTTCTAGTTTGTCATTAAATACTATTTGTATGTTTTTAAAGAATGTTCCGTCATTTATTTCTATAAATCCAAAGTTTTTTGAGTCTCTTACTGTTCGTACCCATCCATTTAGTGTTATTTCTTTTTCTATATAGTTTTGTGTGTTTCTATATAAATCTTTTATGTTTAGTTTTTCCATTATTTACCTCCTTATGAATATTATGGGGAAATTATATATCATTATACATAAAAGTTCAAGTGGGTATTTTTTATATTTTAAAAATCTACTAAAATATTATATAGTAAACAAAATGTAAATATGTCTTGAGATATTATGTAAAATATGATAAAATATTATTGAATTCAAAAATGAATTTTGTTAGAAGGTGTTAGTTTGAAGGAAGGTATAAAAAAATAAGTAACTAATATTTTTTCAAATATAGAAAGGAATAGATATGAGAGAAGAAGACAACAAAGAGGTAATGCAGCAAATTGATGCATTAAATTCAAAAGTACAAATAATAATGTGGTTTATTATACCAATAACAATAGCTCTGTTAATAATAATGTATAGCTGTATTAATACATATAGAATACAGAAAAAAATGGAGCAAGAAAAACCTTATACACAAATTTATGAGAGTGGTAGTAATGATGATTATGAAATTTACTAGTGCACAGTGTAATAAATAAAATTTATTTACTTTTACCTTACCTTCTAACAGCTACAAAGCAAAAGGTCATTATAAGTCATTACTTATGGTGACTTTTTGTTTTATAAAATTAATAGTATTAAAGTTTTTTTATTATTTAATTTGACTAAATATATGATAAAATATATAATTGTACACAGAGGAAATAGTATGAGTAAAAAAATAGAAACAGGTTTGATTGTAGTAAAAGATGATTTATTTACAAAGATGAGGAGAAGTATTTTTTCTGTATTTTTTAAAAAGGAAAATAGATTATTGCAAATGGTGTATGATATTGAGAAACCAAAAAATAGAATTACAGATAAAATAATAGTTCCAAAAGAAATAAAAAGGTATTAACCTTTTTAAATTTAATAATTATACATTCCAGGTCTATAAGGATATTCAGAAATAGATACAAACTTTATAGAATATATATCACAATAAAGTAAGTTTCCACTTTCTATTGATCTTAATAAAATGTAACTTACACCAACATCTTCAAGAATACCAGTTCTATCTGTTAAATTAGTTGTACCTATTAGGAATTCAACTCTTATTAATTTTCCAATTTGTTCTCGTAAAAAAGCTGGAGTATATATGTTGTTAGTTAAGACTTCTGGTGAATTAGAATTAGTGATTACATTTCTTTTATCGTTTGTATCATTTGAATTTGTGTTCATAAAAACCTCCTAAATTAAGTATTAGAGTAAGTAGGTGTTGGCCTGTAAAAACAATGATTTGTAATTCTTGTGTGGAATGATCCAGAGCCATTTGATGGAAAAGTTTGACTACATGTTGGTCTAAATGGGTTTAAATACCATAAGCATTCACCAGCTTCTGCTAGTTTGTTTCCTGAAAGTGCCCAATCAGCAATATAATAGTGTTCTTCTGTTGGTGTCATATTGTATATGTTTTGAGGATTATATTGATTTCTTATTGTTTCTCTTGCACAGTCAAATTGCCCTTCTTGAAATAATATGTTTCGTATGTTTCCACCTTGTGATACTCTTGAGTATTCTCCAACTGGAACATTTACTCTGTTCATTATAACAGATGCAACTGCTCCACCCGAAAACAGACGAATAATATTATGGAAACAGAAAATATTATAGAAAATGTAAATAAAGGTGATATAATAGACGGTCAAGCTGTTGCTAAAGTATTTGAAAAAATTAAAAATAAAGGTATTTTAGATAAACCAATTGAAATGAATTTAAAAACAGATAAAACACAGAATTTATCAAAAATGCAAGTAAATGATTATATAGACCAATTTGTTTATTATAGAAATTTAAGAGGATATTCTCAAGAGGAAATTGGAAGGGTAATAGGAGTTTCTGGAAAATATTACTAACAGAAATATTTTTGTTCTATTTTTGATTATTCTAAAAAAGTAATTAAAATAATATTATATAGTTACTAATTAGAACAAATGAGGTAATGTTATGGATAATAATATAGGTAAAAGAATTTTAGAAATGAGAGCTAGAAGAAATTTAACACAAGAAGAACTTGCTGAAAAAGTAGGTAGTGTTGCAAGCTATATCTCAAATATTGAAAGAAAAAATAAATGTCCATCTTTGGCGTTATTAAGAAAAATAGTAAAAGAACTAGATACATCTTATGATTATTTATTAATAGATGATTTTGAAATGGATAAAAAATTAGAAATTAAGTATAAAGATATGTTTAAGGAAATAAAAAAATTAGATAATAAAACACAAGAAGAATTTTTTAGTGTTGCAGAAAAAATAATAGAAAGTTTTAAAAATATTGAAAATAATCTTGCTAAACAATAAGCATATATAGAGAAGGAAAATTTTATAAAATAATAAAAATATATATAAAGAGTACAATTTACTAAAAAGAGTATATTTGTATTCTTTTTTTATGATATTGTAAATTATCTTTTTAAAGTTAAAGTCAAATTTTATCATAGTATTTCTAATATAAAAAAAT
>CAOSZT010000017.1:12297-22446 GCA_948528155.1 uncultured Clostridia bacterium
GGTTTAATAATATAACATTTTTTAGTGTTATATAATACAGCTGTACATAAAAATTGTTAGTAAAAAATTAAGTAAATGAAAACTAATTAGTAAAATTATATATTTAAACAAAAAATTACAGTACAGGTTATGTACTAAAAGATGAACTGTAAAAGTTAAAACAAAAAAATGTAATTTATATATAAAAACATCATACATTTTTATTAGAGGTGAAAAATGCAGATAAAAATTAATATAAAAAACAATCAAAATTACATACATAATTTAGCATATATTAAAGCTTTATTAATAAATAAAACAATAGAAAGTTTGAATATAAATTATGATGAGAAAATACAATTAAAAAATGAAGTACTAGAGTATTTAAAAAATAATTAATAAAATCATAGAGAATTAAAATAAAAAAATTATGAAAATACAAAACTTAAAATTTGTTAAAATGCTAAAACTTAATGACTTTGTTAATAAAAAAGTATTGATAATTTTCAAAAAATAGAATATAATATAAGTAAGGAATACAATGAAAACATTGAGGAAAGGATGTGAGTTTATGGAATTAGCCAAAATAACTACAAAAGGTCAAATAACATTACCAATATCAATAAGGAGAGAACTAAACTTAAAAGATGGTGACAAAGTTGCATTTATAGAAAAAGATGGTAGTTATATTTTAATAAATCCTGTATCATTAGCAATAGATAAAGCAAGAAAGGCTTTTGAAGGAGAAGCAGAAAGACTAGGTGTAAAAGATGAAGAAGATGTAGCAGAAATGATAAAAGAGATTAGAAGGGAGAAGAAAACAAAATAATATGAGAGTGATGTTAGATACTAATATACTAATTTCAATAGTGATAAATTGAAGAAAATGCTTATAAATATATGTGATAAACATACATTAATAATGACAGTTAATAAGTTTTTAGAAAAATAAAAAAATTATATAATATGTTTAAAAATAATAGAATTATTGAGATAAAAGTGTTATAATATTATTGTAAGAAAAGTTAGGAGGTAAGAAAAATGCCAAATAGAATTAAAGGTATTCTACAAGAATATGTAAAAGGTTTGTTAAAAATAATTGGAAAAGACTTAAAACAAGTCATTTTATATGGTTCATATGCAAGGGGAGAACAGGACAGAGAAGAAGAAATAAGTGATATAGATATAATGATATTAGTAGATTTAGATGAAGAAGATATAAAGAAAATAGAAAAGGAAGTAATTGATTATAGCTATGATTTAGACCTAAAATATGACATTTTATTATCTCCAATTATAGAAAATATTGAGAATTATAAGAATAGGGTAAGGTATATGGCATTTTATAAAAATGTAGAAAATGAAGGAGTTTTGTTAAATGGATAATAAAGAAATAGAAGCATTAGCAAAATATAGATTAGAACAGTCTAAAGAAAACCTTGAAGAAGCGGAAGTACTATTTAACATAAATAAATTTAAAGGAGCAAATAATAGAGCATATTATTCAATATTTCATGCAATAAAAGCAATACTAGCATTAGAACAGACAGACTTTAAAAAGCATTCATCTGTAATAGCATATTTTAATAAAGAATATATAAGCAAAGAAATTTTTTCAAGAGAATTAGGAAAAAGAGTTAGTGAAGCAAGATTTTATAGAGAAAAAAGCGATTATGTAGATTTTTATATTGTAACTAAAGAAGAATGTCAAATGCAAATAGAAACTAGTAAAATAATGATAGAAAATGCGGAAAAATATATAAAAGAACATACAAAATAAAAAATAATTTAAAGAAGGAAAAAGATTCAATTTTATTGGGTCTTTTTTATTGTAAAAAAATAAAAGTGTAATGTATATAAAAAAATATCATACATTTTACTAAATAAAGAACAGGAGGAAAAATGAAAAAAAATGTTAGAATAGCAATATACTCAAGAAAATCAAAATATTCAGACAAAGGAGACTCATGTAAAAATCAAATAGAATTAGCAATGGAATACATAAAAAATCATTATCCATCAAATGAATATAATGTAGAAGTAATATTATATGAGGACGAAGGCTTTTCAGGAGGAAACATAGAAAGACCGGAATTTCAAAAAATGTTAAAAGAAGAAAATATAAATCCATTTGATGTATTAATATGTTATAGACTAGATAGAATAAGCAGAAATATAGCAGACTTTTCAAACATAATGAATGAACTAACAAGATTACATACAGACTTTGTATCAATAAAAGAACAGTTTGACACTCGTACACCAATGGGGCGAGCAATGATGTATATAGCGAGTGTATTTGCTCAACTTGAAAGGGAAGTTATTGCAGAAAGAATTAGAGATAATATGATTGAACTTGCAAAAACAGGAAGATGGCTAGGAGGAGAAACACCCACTGGGTTTAATTCAGAAAGATATGATTTAATAAATATTTATGAAAAAAATAATGACAATACTTTAGAAAGAAAATCAAAAAAAGCCTGTAAATTAGTAGAAAATGAAAAGGAAAGAAAAGTAATAGAAACAATATTTAAAAAATATTTAGAAATAAAATCTCTTAATGGAACAGAATCATATTTAATACAACATAATATATTATCAAGAAAAGGAGTATATTTTGCAACAGGAAGGATAAGAACAATTTTAACAAGTCTTGTATATGCAACTTATGATGAAGATATGGAAAAATATCTAAAATCAAAAGGAATTACAATTTTTGTAGATGATGAAAGAAAAGGAAAATATGGAAGATATGGATTAATAGCCTATAATAAGCAAGATGGACATAGAAATTGTAATGATATGTCAGAGTGGATTGTTGCAGTAGGACTACATCCTGGTTATATAAAAGGAGCTGACTGGATAAAAATACAACAATTAATAGAAAAAAATACATCAAGAAGATATAGTGCTAAATCTAAAAATGAGGCATTATTTTCTGGAATTGTAAAATGTAGTCAATGTGGTTCATATATGAGACCTAAAATGACAGGAAATCAGCCAAAAGGCGCAGAACAAAAAAGGTTTTACTATACTTGTGAACTTAAAGAAAGAAGTAGAGGAACAAAATGTCAAGGTGCTAACATTGTGGGTTTAACAATGGATTCATTAGTTATTGAAAAATTAAGAGAAGTATTTGTTCCAAGTTCAGAGGTATATAAAGAATTAAAAAATATATCAATAACGAAACAAAATAATGATATTAAAGAAGAATTACAAGGTTTATATAAAACTTTAAATAAAAACAAAGAAGAAATAAAAAGAATTATAGAAAAGTTAAAATATATTGATAATGATGTTGTTGAGTTTGTAAATGAAGAATTGAGAAAAAAGAAAAAGGAAAATGAAGAAGTACAAAATAAAATAGATATATTAGAAAATGGAAATAAAGATAGAGAAAATAAAGAACAGAAAAATAAGAAAAAATTAGAAAGTAAAGGTGCTAAACTAATATTAGATATTGTGAATAATTGCTTCAATCTATTTGAGGATTTAGATATAAAAACCAAAAAAGATATTTTGAAAATTTTAATTCAAGATATAGAGGGGAATGGTGATAAAGTAATAATAAATATGTTAAATACTAAAATAGATGAAAGTTCAAAAAAGTTGTTTTCTGATATGGTAACAGAAGGCATTTCAAAAAAAAATTAATGTCGTCAACTGAACAGGGGAGCAACTGCCTTCATGCCATTGTCTCCTTCTCCTCCAGCTTCACATTGGATCATTCTTGCTAGTAATTCTCTTTCAGAGTATGCCATTTTTATCACCTCTTTTTTATTATATGAAAATTTATGATAAGTGTTAAAATGTTTTAGGAAACTATTATTAAGTAACTAAAAATGGCTATAATTTTACATTATATGGTAGCTATAATATTTCTGTAATATGATTAAATTTTCGTTACTGGATAATGGTTTGCAAATAAATTAACCGCTGAAACAAATTGATAAATATACTTTTTTATAGTTTTACCTACTCATTTCATTCAAAAAGAATTAGTAAGGCTTTCTCATGAGCCTCTTTCACTCAGACCCCTTCATTCTTCAGGTACCGTGAACATTCCTCATTCGAAAGCCTAACTAATTCTAATTTTCATTACAATCGAACGTTAAAACTCTAAAAAAGTATATTTATCAATTTGTTTCAGCTACTCAACAATAAAATAGTATTAGCTAGTAACAAATTTTCGTGAAGACAAAATAAGATTATTGTATATAAATTTTAACTGTGTTATAATAACCAAAATAATGTAATACAAGTGTATGGAGGAGATTATGACAAATAAAAATCAAATAGAAGAAGTAAAACAGTTTGTAGAATATTGGAAAGATAAGGGATATGAAAAAGGAGAAAGTCAAAAATTTTGGTTATCATTACTTAGAAACATTTATGGAATTCAGAAACCTGAAAAATTTATAATATTTGAAGATCAGGTACATTTAGACTATACAAGTTTTATAGATGGATATATTCCAACAACACATGTATTAATAGAACAAAAAGGGCTAAATAAGGATCTAAGAAAGCCAATAAAACAGTCTGATGGCACATTATTATCGCCATTTCAACAAGCAAAAAGATATGCAGCAGAATTGCCTTATTCTCAAAGACCAAGATGGATAATAACTTGTAATTTTAGCAGTTTTCTTGTTTATGATATGGAAAACCCAACAGGAGAGCCACAGGAGATATTACTAAAAGATTTACCAAAAGAGTATTATAGATTACAGTTTTTAGTAGATGAAGGAAATGAGCATTTAAAAAGAGAAATGCAAGTTTCAATACAAGCAGGCGAAATAGTAGGCAAACTATATGATGAAATTTTAAAGTTATATATAGACCCAAGCAAGGAAGAAACACTCAAAAGTTTAAATATATTATGTGTAAGATTAGTATTTTGTTTATATGCAGAAGATGCTGGAATATTTGGAAAGCCAAAAATGTTTTATGATTATTTATCGAGATTTGAAGTAAGAGATTTAAGAAAAGCATTAATTGAATTATTTACAGTATTAGACACAAAACTAGAAGATAGAGACCCATATATGGAGAAAGAATTAGCAAATTTTCCGTATGTAAATGGAGGATTATTTGCTGAACAAAATATAGAAATTCCACAATTAAATGAAAAAGTAAAACAAATGTTATTAGAAAAAGCAAGCGAGGACTTTGACTGGAGTGAAATTAGTCCAACAATTTTTGGAGCAGTATTTGAAAGTACACTAAACCCACAAACACGACGTTCTGGTGGAATGCACTATACATCAATTGAGAATATACACAAAGTAATTGACCCTTTATTTTTAGATAATTTAAAAGAAGAATTACAGGAAATAAAAGAAATAACAGCATTAAAAACAAGGAAAAGTAAATTAGAAGAATATCAAAAAAAATTATCAAAATTGACTTTTTTAGACCCAGCTTGTGGATCAGGAAATTTTTTGACTGAAACATATATTTCATTAAGAAAACTGGAAAATGAAGTGATAGAAACATTAAATAAAGGACAAATAAGTTTAGGAGATGAAAATAATTTGCCAATACAAATATCAATAAAGCAGTTTTATGGAATTGAAATAAACGATTTTGCAGTAACTGTTGCAAAAACAGCTTTATGGATAGCTGAAAGTCAAATGATGAAAGAGACAGAGCAGATATTACATACAAATTTAGAGTTTTTGCCGTTGAAATCGTATGCCAATATTATTGAAGGAAACTCTTTAAATATCGAATGGCAAAATGTTATCTCAAAAGAAGAATTAAATTATATAATGGGAAATCCACCTTTTATAGGTGCTAGACTTATGAGTGAAACACAAAAAGTAGATATTATAAATGTATTCGGAAATATAAAAAATGTAGGTAATTTAGATTATGTAAGTGGTTGGTATGAAAAGGCAGCAAATTATATAAAAAATACCAATATAGAAGTTGCATTTGTTTCAACAAACAGTATATGTCAAGGTGAGCAAACAGTTATATTATGGAAATTATTATTTGAAGAAGGAATAAATATAAATTTTGCTTATAAAACTTTTAAATGGAATAGTGAGGCAACTGAAAAAGCAGCAGTTCATTGTATTATAGTTGGTTTTAGTTATTTGAATAGAAATGAAAAATTAATTTATATGAATGACAATTCTTTTAAAAAAGTAAATAATATAAATGGATATTTAATAGAAGCACCAAATATTTTTATAGAAAGTAGAACAAAGCCAATATGTGATGTTCCTGAAATAGGAATAGGAAATAAGCCAATAGATGATGGCAATTATTTATTTACAGAGGAAGAAATGCTAGAATTTATAAAAAAAGAGCCAAAGTCTAAAAGTTACTTTAAACAATGGATGGGGGCACAAGAATTCATAAATAATAAAAAAAGATATTGTTTATGGGTAGGAGATTGTACACCAAATGAATTAAGAAGTATGCCTGAAGTAATAAAAAGAATACAAAAAGTAAAGGAATTTAGATTAGCAAGTAAAAGTGAAGGCACAAAAAAGATTTCAGAAAAACCAACAAGATTTCATGTAGAAAATATGCCAAAAGATAATTATATTATAGTACCAAGAGTTTCATCAGAAAGAAGAAGATATATACCAATAGGATTTCTGACACCTGAAGTATTATGTAGTGATTCAGTATTAATTATTCCTAATACTACTATTTACCATTTTGGTATACTAACATCAAATGTTCATATGGCTTGGATGAGGACTGTATGTGGTAGACTAAAAAGTGATTATAGATATTCAAAAGATATAGTTTATAATAATTTTATATGGTGTAATCCAACAAAAGAACAAAAATTAAAAATAGAAAAAACAGCACAAAAAATCTTAGATGTAAGGGAACTATACAAAGATAGTTCATTAGCTGATTTATATGATGAACTAACAATGCCACCAGAATTAAGGAAATTACATCAGGAAAATGATAGAGCAGTTATGGAGGCTTATGGTTTTCCAGTAAAAAATACTTTTACAGAGTCAATGTGTGTGTCAAATTTAATGAAAATGTATAAAGAATTAACAGGTAATTATTAGTTGAGAGTAAAACTAGTTATAAATAAAATGCTATATAATATGAATGAGAATGATTTATATTATATTTAATGATTGAGAAAATACCAAAGGCATATATAATAACAAAAATTTATTAGGAGGAGAATTATGATAGTAGCGGTAGATGGACCAGCTGGAAGTGGTAAGGGTACAGTAACAAAAAGAATTGAAAAGGAAATTGGATTTTTGTATTTAGATACAGGAGTAACATATAGATGTGTGGCTTTAGAAGTTTTGAGAAAAGGAATAGAATTAAATGAAGAGGATAAAATAATTGAAATTGCTAATAAGATTGATGTGAAAATACAAAAGAGAGAAAATGGAGATTTAATATTATTAAATAATGAAGATGTTAGTAAAGAAATTAGATCAAAAGAGGTAACTTCTATAGTATCTCAAGTATCTTCTATAATAAAAGTAAGAGAGAAAATGGTTGAACTTCAAAGGAAATTGGCAGAAGGAAAAAATGTAATTGTTGAAGGTAGAGATATTGGAACAGTTGTATTTCCAAATGCAGAAGTCAAAATCTATTTAGATGCAAGTGAGGAAATAAGAGCAAAAAGAAGATATGAGGAAAATGTACAAAATGGAATTAATACAACATATGAGGAAGTTTTAGAAAATGTAAAACTAAGGGATTATAATGATATGAATAAAAAGGTAGGAGCTTTAAAAAAAGCAAAAGATGCTATTGTTATTGATTCAACAAATTTAACAATAGAGCAAGTTGTTGGAAAAATAATTGAAATTATTGTAAATAAGGGTAACAAATAAAAGGTTAGAAGTTAGATAATAGTAAAAAAATAAAAAAGTAATATGTTGAGAGGTTTTATATGTATAATGAAATAGTAATTGCTTCTGGAAACAAGGGGAAGATAAGAGAAGCACAAGAAATATTGAAGGAATTTAAGATAATTCCTATGAGTCAATTTGATATTGATTTTGAAGTTGAAGAGGATCAAGATTCTTTTGAGGGTAATGCAATAAAAAAAGCTGAAATAATTGCAAGAATGTTAAATGGAAAGATGTGTATAGCAGATGATTCTGGGATTGAAATTGAATACTTAAATGGATTTCCACGGTGTATATACAAAAAGGTGGCATAATGGATCAGATAGGGAAAGAAATTTAGCTATTATTGATAAGTTAAAAGGTGTACCAAAAGAGAAAAGAAAAGTAAGTTTTATAACTGCTATGGCAATTTCTAATGGTAAAAATACAATTACATCTATTGGAAAAATAGATGGTTTTATAGTAGAAAATGTTAGAGGTAATAATGGTTTTGGTTTTGACGAAATTTTTGAGTTAGAAAATGGAAAGACTTTAGCAGAGATCTCTGAAGAAGAAAAAAATTTATTGAGTGCAAGAAGAAAGGCTTTAGAGTTACTGAATAATGAGATAAAGAATTTGTAAATAAATAGAAAGTTTTGTTAAATATGTAAAAATATTAATAAAATTGTTATTTTTAAAAGAAAATAAAAACAAAATTCACTTTTTACGTAAAGAAAACATAAAATATAGCAAAAACGTAATTTGTAAATTAAGAGAAGAAAATGCTTAATTTATGCAAAACACGTAAAAAGGAGGAAGAAAAATGTCAAGTTACATAATAGAAGGAGGTAAAAAACTAGAAGGAACAGTAAAAATATCAGGTTCAAAAAATTCATCACTTCCTATAATAGCAGCAACAGTTTTAAATGCAGGAAGAACAACATTATATAATGTGCCAAACATACAAGATACACAAATGATGTTTAAGATATTAGAGATATTAGGAGCAAAAATAGAAAAAAAGAATGGAAAAATAAAAATAGATGCATCAAAAATAGAAAAATTTGAGATCCCAGAGGATTTAATGCACAAGATGCGTTCATCAGTAATACTTGCTGGTGCATTAATTGGGAGATATAGAAATGCGACTTTTTCATATCCAGGAGATTGCGATATTTAGTGGATACATCGGACAAGTTTAAGATAAATGAGTAGATTAGAGAGTTTCAAAATTAGTAGGAGGTTTAAGTACCTTCTATTTTTATACTAAGGTGCAAATTATATTCGGAAAAAGAATTACAAATAATATTGCCAGAATAACAAGAAAAAAAGCAAGCATTTATTAAAAAGTAAATGACTTGTTTTTTAGTATGCCTTAAAAAGCCATTACCAAGATTTTCTATTAAATGGAAATTTTAAGAAAATCTAGGCGAGGGCATAATTATCTTATAGGAAAATTATATGTACTACATGCAATTTTTTTAGAATATAAAAAAAGATCATATTTATTTATGATGAGAATATTTTTTAAGAGAGGTGGTGTATTTGAATGAAGAAATAAACAAATCAAAAATACATAAAAGTCAAAAGGATAAATTACCATTTGCAGTGTTTATAAGTCCTATGAATAAAGAGAAAGGAAGTAGACAAGATTATAAAGAAATATTTACTGATATAATTTCAGATAGAATAAAAGAAAAATACAAATAAAAAAACAAAACAAAATTTCGCAAAAGCATTGAAATATTTTTGGGTTTATGATATAAATAATATATTAAATGAAATAGTATAAATTTAAAGAAAATTCAGTTGTTCAGAAATTGAATTACAAAGATTGAATTTGTTGGTTTCACAATTTTTAGATTATGCAGAATTTCAAGCATTAGAATAACGAGCAATGACAATGAATGATTGGATAGATGAATTAGACAATCAAATTGTGCAAAATAAAAGAAAACTTCTTGAAGGCAAAGGAAAGATATCTCATCAAGAAGCAATCGAAAAAGCAGAAAAAGAATTTGAAATATATAGAGATAGAGAAATGAGACAATTAGAAAGTGATTTTGATAAAATGATTAAAATGTTAAAAGATAATAATAAAGATAATTAACTAAGGGGCTGTAAAAAAAGTCCCTAGAAAAATGAGATTTAAGTTATAATTTTAACTTGAATCCCATTTTTTATAATTTTGCATCTTTTTATTAAATTATTTTATATAAATAATAAATTTTAAACACCACAAAATCAGATATGTAATCATATCTGTATTATGTAAAATGTACTTTGTAAATAATTTTAAGCACACTTTTTTATTCTATTTATTTTATTATGA
>CAOSZT010000018.1 GCA_948528155.1 uncultured Clostridia bacterium
TTTCAATTTCTAGTGGTAATTTTAATTGTTTTGGTTTATAATATTTATTGGTATTGATTAAGTTTTTCATATAATAATTATACCATAAACGCCTTAATTTTCAATAATTATGGCGTTTTTTATATGAAAAATGAGTGAAAATTTTTCACTCATTTTTTGTTGGGACTTTTTTTACAGCCCCATTGTTTTTTACTTATTCAATTTCATCTATATCTTTCTCTCTTTCCATTATAGGAGTTAATACTAAATTGTGCATTATAATTGAATCATCAGTTTCCCAACTATTTACTGTATCTTCGATAATTTCATATTCACCATTTGATACCATTCTTTGAATCATTCTATACGAAGTATCTTCTTTAGCATTTAATATAACTGGCTTATTACCATCTTTGGCTTTTCTATTTATTACTCCTACTAGATAATTGTGCATTTCTCTACGACTAGCCTCTCTATCTCTAGTTGGTGATGAAGCTATGTCTAATATTTCTACAGAATCTTCATCCTCTCCATAAACTATATACCAATCTCTGTTTCTAACTACTGTAATTTCTGATTCAAAATATCCATAAACATCTGATAAATCTTCAATATCTTCTGCATCTTGCATTACTTTCATTTCTTCTGGATATGCTTGATTTTCAATATTTCTAATAAATTCTATAGTTTCTTCTGTTATATCAAATCCAGATTCTTCTATCAATCTTCTCATTGGCTGTAACTCTGATTGTGGTACTCTTAAATAGTCTAATCCACTATTTCTTGTACTTGAACTATTTGTATCACTTTCTTGTTGTTCTATTGCTTCTTTATGTTTTTTAGCAATTTCTTCTTGAATTTGTTTTTGGATTTCTTCTTCTACTTTCGTTTCAACTTTCTTTAAGACATCTGCACCTATATCATTTATATTTTTACAACTTGATATTACTCTCTGGGCTAATCCCTGTGCATTATCATTATTGTAACCTCTCACCCATATAACATTATCTTTAAAGTTAATATGTATTGGTCTACATTTTAAGTAACTAAAAAATTGCTCTTGTTCTAATAATTTTCTTGCAATTTCAACAGTCATAGGAGTCGGATCGTATTGAACAATTCCCATTCCCATAGGATGACTATTATTATATAATTCTGCCAAAACTTCTGCTTTATCTTTATTAGAAATATCTATCGCATCTTCTCCAACTTCTATATATCCGTAATCTTGTTTTTGTGCTTCTACACCATATTCACCTAATATTTCTTCACCAAACCTTCTTGAAAATTCTGTAGAAAATTGAGTATCAGCTACATCATCGATATATCTAGGAATATATGTTAAAATTTTAGGTAAATTACCAAAACTTTTAAACCTCATATTTAAACTCTTAAATCTATCTTTTGTATTAGAATTATTGTGAAATCCACATTTTTCTTTTTCTAAATCTTTAATAAGCAATTCCATATTAAATAAAAATTCATCTATGGTAACATTGTCAGGTAAGATAGAACATAAAGTTTCAAAAAACATAAAAATTTCTTCTGGATATTTAGCAACCATAAATTCACTTAAAGTCCCCCTTCCTCTATATCCAGATTCTCCACTATAATCAGCATAACTCATTTGTGTTTCGGTCTTATCATATCCTGTTAGTTTTTTCTTTATATCTTCTAATATTAGTGATTTCATTATCTTTCTTCACCTCCAACATTTCCAAAATCAGTTGGTACTACTATCTTATCATCTTTAATTTGTTTAATAACTACTTGAGCCTTTGCTTTACATTCTTCTGTTGCTCTACCATCTTTCTTTAATATTTGAGTTGTAACTTTTCCATCATTTCCTATTGCTATATACCAATCTTTACTACAAACAACATATCTACAATTTCTTACATTTGTTTCTCTAGTTTTTCCAGTTTTTGAATATTCTATAGCATCTAATTCCCTATTCAAGTCAGCAACTTCTTTATCACTCATAGATGCAATATCTCTAAATTCTTTTATTTGTGGTCTTGGATCTTCATATCTTGCTACAACGTCTCCATAGTATAAACTTTTATGCTTTCTTTCTGCAAGAATACATTGTTCGTATTTTGCATCAGAATACCCTACACTTTCTAAAACCTTTGGTAATGTTCCTTCAAATTTCTTTTCTGGTCTTGACATTCTTGATTCAGATGTACCATAAGTTACTACTTTAAGACTTTCAGTTTCATTTTCTGTTTGATTTGACAGCCCTATTAGTTCTTCACTTGCTCTTTGATAAATTTCTAATAAAGTATCTTGACTATAGTTTCCTCTTGTTTCAACATTATCGAAACACAAAGCATTTCCATTTCTCCATACCCAACTTTGTGCAACTAACTCACCATCTTTTCTAACAACAAAGGTTCTCCCATTTTTACTACTGATTGAATGATAAAGAGATTCTCTTGATAATCCATTTATTAAAAAACAACATCTAGTTATATATCCTACTGCTAATGCAAGTGGATCATCTAAATCTAACATTTCATATTGATAATTATCAATATCTCCCTTTACTTTAGGAATACTCGAATATTGTCTTTCTCTCATTATTTGATACCAATCTTTAGCTTTTTGAACTATTGCTGGATCTGATGTTCCTATTTCTTGCAATGGTCCTTCTAGTTTATATTCATCTGGTTTTAAGAATGTAACTGGATTTTTATATAAGTCTAAAATTCTTTTTGTATTAACATTTCCATTTAATTTTTTATAAATTAAATCCCAATCATTATAAATTGATGAAAAGTATTTATCAAAATTAGGTATTTCATCGTTTAGTAATTTATTGATATTTGAATTTTTATCATTTCTATTACTTCCAAATAAATAATTCATTAGTTTTTCATTTAATTTAGGAGTTCCATCCTCATTTAATTCAGTATTTCTTACTCTTAAATTATTAAATAAATATTCTAATGATGTAAAAGACTTTTTATGTTCTAGTATTCTTATTGCTTTGTCATATCCAAATCCTAGAAACATCTTATATGCTAATTTTTGTATGTTTTCTTCAAGTGGAGAAGAATTTTTATATGTTTCTTTTATTCTTTCACATAACTTTTTATATAATTTTATATTATAATTTTGTACTTGTTTCTCTGATAAATTGCTCACTAGATCTTCTACTTTTGCAACATCTTTAACTTGTGGATTACGAGATAGATAAATAAGTGCCTTAACAGTTTCTAAATCATCTATCTGGCTAAAACTAACACTACCTTTTACTATTCTGTAGAACATACTATTATTAGTAGAATCATCTACTGTGTTATCTCTACGAAGATTTTTAAATAAATGACTCATATATTTTTGTCTTAATTCGATATAACTTGAATTCTGATCATCAATACTTTTATCTTCTAATAATAACATTTTAGCCAAAGTTATCGCTCTAATATAGTCATCATCAAATAATTTATGCCTTTTATTGTCTTTTAAGCTTAAAACGATTGATGCAAATTCTTTTGTTAAATCTACTCCTGCTTCTTTCTTTTCTTCAAATTCTTCTCTTTGCTTTTGGGCATAAATATCTAACATTTTTTGTTTTACTGATTTTGTCATAAAACTTCTTAATTCTGGTGATGTTTCTCCAGTAAATCTATCACGATATTCAATTAAAACTTTTACTTTTACTTCATCTGTATCATATTGAAATAACTCAACAATTTCATCAAGATTCATTTCAGAAAATTTCTCTTTAAGTCTATATATTGCATCAAATCTTTCTTTGTCCTCTAATCTTCTTATAAAAGTTTTAAAATATGGGATTGAAACTTCTGCTAACTTATTAGGCATATTACTCCACAAATCTAACAACATTTTAGAATTAGTAGATTTAAAACATAGTAATTCCATTAAATCATCTGCATCTAAATTCTGTAATTGGTCTTTAAATTGATTTAATGTACTTTCTAAATTTTCTTCATTACAAGAATGTAATATATAAAATAAATTTACATCTCGTTCAATATTGGTTTGATATTTATTTGCATATACAGGCATATTGTCTTGATATAGGTAATGTGCTACTTCAGACATATTTTGTGGAGAATATTTCTCAAATTTCTCTCTAAAGTTTTCTAATACAAATCTTTGTGCTTCTTTACTTATTGAAGCCATAAAATTATGAAATGTATTAGGCTCACTATTCATCAATTCGGCTCTGCACACTTGAATTGCAGAAATTTGTCTATTTTCTGGTAAATTTATAATCAATGTTTCTATAACTTTACTGTCAAGAGCTTTATGATAGTTTCTTAATATCTTCTCTACAGTATCACTTTCTATATATTGTAAAGATTCAATTAGATTCATTAAATTTACATCCAATGATTTTAATTCTTCTTCTGCACTTTCTCTTAATTGTCTATTCATATTTGTTCTTCTACTTAAATCATTAAATAAAATCATATTAAACATTATTTCTTCTTTAGGTATTCTTTGTGCGATATTATATCTTTTTTCTATAAAATTAAGAATTGCATTTTGACTTGCAAACGATAATTCTTCAAATTCTTCTTCATTCTCTCTTAACATTTCTTGAATTTTAGAAAATGGCACTCTTTGCATCTTATTTATTAAGATATTTATTTCTAATTCCATAAAAAAACATCCTCTCCCATAGATTGACATAAATATTTTACCATAGTTTTACATAATTTTCAATATTTTCTTCTCTAAAATGTATTATTACAATATTTTTATCGTTCTAATTCGTTTTCTCTATCTTCATATTTAATTTGTTTCTCTGCATCTAAATACGTATTAGTTTCTTTTTGAAAATCTTTAATTAGATTATCTTCTGCACCCATATCAAACTTTTTGCAAATCCAATGTATGAATTTATCAATAGTTTCATAGAATTTATCTATTATTTTATTTAATCTACTGTTTTCTTTTTCTAAACCTTTAATTTTACTTTTATACTTCCATTCAATATCAAATTCCTTTTGCTTGTATTCACTTTTTATTTGTTCAACTTGATTGTGTAAATCTTTATTATCAGCTATTATATTATCTCGTTCTTTTTGATATTTCTCTGCCTTTTCAAACATTTTTGATTTTCTTAATAATTCTTGTTGCAATATCAATTTATCTTGATACAACTCATTTATTAAGTTATCTTTAGGTTTAATTATTTCTTCGAGTATCTTTTCATCTCTCTTTTTTGATAATCTATTTATATTAATATCAGCAATATCTGGAACATTTGGCAATTCTAATTTCATATTCTGTAATTTCTTTTTTGTTTCATTAAAATTAGTTAATTCTTTATATTCACTTAAATCCATATGAACTCTTCCTGATTCTTCTTTTGGAATACCTCTTTCTAATTCAAAATTATGTGATGTCATATAGTTATAAAAAGCATCTTGCAATTGTCTATAACTATCTTTTGCTTTCCAAAATTCACTACAAGCTAGTTTTTCAATATCATTTCCTTTTTTATCTTTCGTGTGAACAACAGGCAAAAAAATCAAGTGCATATGTGGAGTTTCCTCGTCCATATGCACTTTTGCAGATATTATATATTGTTCACCTAAATTCTTATATTCAGTTACAAATTGATATGCAGTTTCAAAATATCTTTTTGTTTCTTCTTCGCCTATTGTTTCAAAAAATTGTCTATCAGAAGTAATTATATATTCACAAGCAATATTACTTACTGTTTTTATTTGCCCTTTTAAATTATATTCTTCTTTTATTCTATCAAATTCCTTTTCATAACTATATTTTGGTTGTTTTATTGAATAATTCAAATATGACCTTTCTTTATCAATATTATCATTTGAATAATTTTTATTTCTTCGTTCATTGTGTCTAAATATTCCTTTTAGGTTTTCTCTTTTGTATTTTGTGTTTCTTATTATTGCATAGCTCATTTTAACATAACCTCCTTGCTTGGCTCTGGATCAAATACCATAAGCCAATAAAATTTTTCTTCTTTTTAGCTGGGTATTGTAACACACTACAACACTTTTTTAGCCTATGGCAAAAAAGTGTTAGTGTGGCAGGGAAAAAATTTTTCCCCACACCCCATTTTCATAAAAAATACTTACTCGTATTTTTTATGTTTTCGCCAAAGTTGCTACCTGCAACTTTAACGAAAAAAATCAGCCTCCAAAGTAGTACATCTACTCTAGTAGCTGATTTCTTATATGCAAATGCCATAGCTTATACTAGCATATCTGCATTTGCATATAGTTTAGTAAAGTCATAGTTTGTATAATCTCTTTGTTCAAAGTTAGTTCTTGACTTTTTATAATCTTGTCTTGTGCTATTACATTTATTTATATTTTTATTATTATATTTATTATCCTTAAACTTTTCTTCAATAGGGGTATTGAAGTTTTGTTGGAGAGGGTATTTAACTTTTGTTAAATAGGTATTTTTATTTATTGGAATCAGTTTTCTCATTTCTACTTGTTTACTATTTTCTTTATAGATTAACTCAATATCAATATACTTCTTATCTTTTAATGAATTTACTAATTTTGATACTTGAGTTATTGATATATTTAGTAACTCACTTATGGTTTTGTTTGTTAAATAGCAATAATTATTTTCTTTGCTTAAATATAAAATTATTGCATATATTATTTTTTCTTTATCACTTAATTTTTCATCTGTTAATATTTCTATTGGTATCCATATACCTTTTAAATTTAAGTTAGACATTCCCTCACCTTCTTTCGTTTATTCGCTTTATTTTTAACTTTTAGCCGTTTTAAATTGCTTTTAGTATAATTTTATATTTTTTAAAGTAGGCAAAAAATTTCCATAAAAATAAGCCTTAGACCTATTTCTAAATCTAAAGCTATACTTTTTTAAATTTTGTCGACACTGTCGACAAAATTTAACTATTCTTCATCTTCAATATTTTTCCTTTGTTCTAATTGTATTTTTGCTTTTTCTATACTATCAATAAACTTTTTCTGTAATATTTCTTTTGGTACATATTCCGTTAAATATTGTGCTACGTGTATTCCACTATTATCTAATTCTAATAATTCTGCCATCATATCATTTTTAGTTGCACACAATATAATAGCAATTGGAGGCTCTTCTCCATCTGCTTTTTCGTATTTATCCAACCATTTCAAATAAAGTTCTACTTGTCCTTTATGTTCTGGTCTAAATTTGTCCAATTTTAACTCAATAACAACCAACCTTTTCATTTTTCTGTGATAAAATAGCAAGTCTATATAATAATCTTCTCCATCTATTGTTATTCTTTTTTGTCTAGCTAAAAATGCAAAATCGTTTCCCATTTCTAAAATAAATCTTTCTAATTCGCCTAAAATTGCATTTTCCAAATCTTTTTCGCTATATGTATCTTTTAAATCCAAAAAATCTAAAATATATGGATCTCTAAAAAATAAATTTGTAGTCATTTTATTTTCTTTACTTAATAATTGTAAATCATTTATTATTGTTTGTTCTGGTTTTTTCGATATTGCTGTCCTTTCAAATAAAGCTGAACCTATTCTTTCTCTTAATGTTCTTACTCCCCAAAGTTCATTTGCACACATTGTAGCATAAAAATCTCTTTTAAGATTATCTTGTATCTGTAATAGTTCTACAAAATGTGACCAACTCAATTTTGCCGACAGTGTCGACAAAATTTCAAAATTTGGAAAATAATCATAGAACTTTAACATTCTAAATATATTTCTTTCCCCATAACCTCTTCCATATTCAATTACTAACTTTTTACTTAATTTCTTTATTACAGATTTTCCATATTCTGCCTTTTGGTTTTTAAGTACATTTTCTGTTATATCTTTTCCAATATTCCAATACAAGAAAGTCATTTCGTTATTTACTTTTACAGCTACATTCCTTTTTGCATTTTCTATCAGTACAACGATTCTATTATATAACTCATCTATATTAACATTATCTATATTTTCTAATTCGTTCATATTTTCCTCTTTCTAATTGTGCAGATGATGTCTGCACAATTTATTAACTGTATTGAAATTATTATAGCATTTATTTTCAATTTTTTCATTATAAATTCAAAAAAAGATGAACTTGTATTTATTTTTTACAATTCATCTTTCAAATATGTGAAAATTTATAAATTACTAAAGTGTTTGTAGGAGGAAACCTTTGCTATTACTACATTTTAATTTTTCGTCATAAGAGAATAAAATCGTAATGACTAAAGCTATTAATGTTATACCCTTACTCTTTTTTACATCCTTGTTACTTTCTCATTTTTTATCATACCATTTTCCTCTTTTATATATTTTAGCACATTTTCTTTAAATTTTCTACTATATGATATCTGAATACTTTTTGATAACCCTTCTATTCCGTGTTCTTCATATTTTTTTACCCATCTTTTTACTGTTGTATCTGATATGTTAAATTTATTTGCTGTATTTTTATATCCCATATGTTCGTTTATATAATATTTTACTACTTCTAATTTGAATTTTTGTGAATGTTTACTTTTTGCCATGAAATGAATCCTCCTTACTAAACTTTTTTGTCTAATATTTTGGGTTTACTTCAAAGAGCTATAATATATTATTTTTAGTAATGGATGTGGGGACCAACAAGTTACAGTTTGTAAATAAAATTTGAGGAGCAACTGCACCGCAAAATTTTATCTACAACTGTTAGCAGTTGGGAATGGATAAAAAATAATATATTATAGCTCTTTTGCGGATATAAATTATAATATATTATTTTTTAGAAATAAATGTGAGAACCAACAAGTTACAGTTGCCTACCATCTTTTACGTGCATTAACAAAACTTTTGTATTCCATAACTCTATTAGCTTCAATTTGAGCATGAAGCTCTTTTTCTAATTTTCTTAAAGATTCAACTGTAGGTCGTTTCTCTATAGGTACTTTTACTTTCCGCATTTTGCCATTTGACTTTTTTGCCATTTTACCTAAAATTTTACTGATAGAATTCATATTATTTCCTCCTAACTTAAAACAAATTATTATTATTAGTACTTATATATTACAACTTGCTTTTGCAAGTTTTTATATCTTATCATATTTTTCAAAAATTATCAAATCAATTTACCTATATAAATTAATAAATAAAAGCCTCTTGTTCCAATCTACAACCATTTTTCAACATCTCATCAATTACATCATAAAAAATCCTATATTTTTCAGAATTCCTCATTTCAATTAATTTAAGTATATAATCCTCACTCATCTCTTTCCAGCAATCCTTTTTACTATTAAAAGCTTCTGTATCCATTTTATACTGTTTAAGTTCTGGAATAATATTCATTAATCTAGTAAAAATTTCAAATCCTCCAATATCTATATCACTTCAATGATAAAATTGTATATTTTTTCCTGCATTGATGTTATATCAATTTTATTTTTTACATCACATACATATTCGACAATAAATTTTTCTATATCATTAATTGGGGTAAAAGTAACTGCTTTTTTAAATAAATTGAAAAACTTTTGATTTAATCCTCCTAATTTTCCACGAAGACTATCTTGATATTGTTTATTACTACTATAAAATTCAAAATTTTTGTTTCCATATTTTCTAGCAAAAAAACTTTTTAAATCTCTATATGAAAATGGTACCTGATTTTCTCCAATAAACTCCTCTTCTGGAATTTTATCATTAAAAGAAAAGAAATGATGTTCTATATCACTATCTTTATACACATCAAATACAACTCCTAATGAAAAACTTTTTCTTGTTACTCTATCATAAAATTCACATACAATATAACTTGAAAATCTATCATTTCTAATATATTTATATCCTATATCTCCATCATCACCAATTTCACCTTTTAAATATCCCTCTAATGTTCTATCAGTTTTGTCATTAGCAGCTTTATTAAAAAATGTGCCTTTTGTATCTCCTAATATTAATAGTTGCATTGCATCTAAAATAGTTGATTTTCCTGATCCATTTTTTCCTGTTAAAAAGTTAATTTTTTCAAAATCTATAATTTGTTTGTTAATATAATGCCAATTAATTAATAACATTCTTTTAAAAATTTTCATACTATTCTTCTCCCATTTCTTCTATTTCATTTTCTTCTTCTATTTCTTCTAATCTATGAATTGACTGACTTAATGCTGTTATTTTTTCATTTGTTATAACAAATAGTATTGATGGTAATATCATAATTTTTGTTTCTGGTTTTTCTAATATTCCATCTATTTTTTGAATAATATTAAAACTAATTAAATTAGATAATGCTGTTTTTATTTCTATATCAGATGGTTTTTTAGTATATGCTCCTACATCTATTAATGTTTTTATAATATCAGAAACTGTTACTATGGTATCTGTATTTAATCTTAGCTTTTCCCTTTCTTCATCAAATTTTAATCTTAACCCATAAAGAAATATAGTTGTATTTTTATCAAGCTTCTTTTTATTATAACCATATTCATTTTCTATGTATATTACTTCATAATTACTATCTTTTATTAATCTAAATCCAGCTATTTCCATATATTCTCTAAATAATTCTATATTTCTATCTATAAATCTATAATCACTATTTGATCTAAATGTATCTTGCTTTTTATCATATATTCTATTTACAATAAAAGTTTTACTAAGGATCAAACTAAGTATCCTTTTAAAATTATCTTTTTCTAAATTTGTTAATTCATTATATTTCTCTATAAACATCTATTTTCTCCTTATAAATTTTATATTTGGTATTTTAAAGCCATTATTATTAATTATTTGTTCACTATCTTCTATATAATAAAAACTTTTGCCTGATTTATCAGCTTTTATTGTTGCTAATATTAGTAATATCAGATCTTCAACTGTTTTTAGTTCTATTTCTTCAGAATAAATAAATGGTTTATTTTTAAAATTTATTTGCATAAATTCATTGATTTTTTGGTTACTATATAAATTTTTAAGACTTTTTGCAAATTCATAAAAAGTTTTAGTATCTATTTCTTTTCCCTGTTTTAAAGCCATTGGTTTTCCTTGTTTTCTTTTATCATTAGAATTTCTAATATAAATAAAATCTTTATTTATATATTCTTGCCTTAACAGTTTTACTTGTTTTTCCATTTCTTCTATTACATTTTCTTTTTTAGAATTTTTTAATATATGTACTAATTTTCCTTTCAATTCTTTATCATTTGTTAATAAATATTGTATCCTTTGAACTGATGCTCTTACATAATCTGTATTTTTTTGTTCAATTTGATTCATTGTTAAATCTATGTTTTCATATATTTCTAACACTGTTCTAATTTTATCTAATATATCATTTTCTGCTTCTTCTTTTGATTTATATTTTCTATTTTTACTAGCATTATTTATTGTATTTTCTAGTCTTTCTTTATCTACTAATATATCATTTAACATTTCTCTTATTGGGGATTTGTATCTTGGAACTGAATCTCTTGTGAATCTTGGAAATATAACTTCATCACTATATTCTTTATACTCGAAAAAATGATCATTTATAATGTCATTAATATTGTCTTGATTACACATTTTTCTATGAAATCTTCCTAGACTATTATATAATGATTTTAATTCATTGATTAATTGAATTGTATTGTTATATGCTGTTATAATTGCATTATATGTTTCGTTTTTTTGTGTACTTGCCAATTTTAAACTAGAATATGTAGCAAATACATAAGAGTTATATTCTATCTGATTTTCTTCTACTATAGAATTTAATAAATTTATAAATTTAATAGAATAATCTGGTAAAATAATGTATTCTTCAAAAGAATCTCTTTGCATTTCTAATTCGATCCAACCAGCCCATTTTAATTTTCTTAATAAAAAATGAGCTTTACTTGATACATTGTTATCTTTTAACTCATTTATGTCATCTTCTTCTGAAAAATCCTCTTGATTAAATTCCTCTTCTAAACTATTTATAAGTCTTGCTATTATATTATCTCTGGAAATTATCATTTCTTGTTTAAATGCTTCTCCTAGAACAAATAAAGCATCTATATATATGTTTTTATTTTTTGATACTAAAATTGAAAAAAAATTTTCTGGTATCTTTATTAAATAAATCCATTTTGCTTCCTCCACTATTTATTTTCTGTAATATTTTACCATATTTTAGGAAAAAAATCTACATTTTATGTAAAATTACCAAAATTATTGTTAAATATTGTAACAGAAAATTAACAAATTGCTATTTTTCTCTTCCTATTTTCTACAAAATATGATACAATCTCAATAATAAAATTTCAAAAGAAGAATTGGAGGAATAATTATGGAATTTAATAAATGTAGTAGATGTGGGAATTTTTATGTATCAAATGATGAGGTATGTCCTAAGTGTAAAACTAAAGACACTTTAGAATTTGAAACATTTAAAACATATATCGAAGAAAATGGTGTTACAAATAATTTAGATATCTTATCTACTGAAACAGGAATAAGTGCAAAAAATCTGAATAGATTTTTAGGTTATACTGGGAAGGAAGTTTTATAATGAATGTTTTTGATATTTTAGAACAACGTGGATATATTGAACAAATGACACACCCAAAAGAAATAAAAGAACTATTTGGAAAAACTAGTGTACCATTTTACATAGGAATAGATCCAACAGCAGATAGCCTTCATGTTGGCCATTTTGTTTCATTAATGGTTGCTAGTCATATGCAAAAGTGTGGTCATAAGCCCATAATATTAGTTGGTGGAGGAACTGCAACAATAGGAGATCCTTCTGGAAAAACTGATATGAGAAAAATGATGACTAGAGAAACTATAGACAATAATGTTAACTGTATAAAAAAACAAATTGAAAAATTTGTAAGTTTTGAAGGTGAAAATGCTGCAATAATTGTTAATAATGCTGATTGGCTTTTAGATTTAAAATTTATTGAGTTTATGCGAGAAATTGGAAGTCTTTTTTCTGTCAATAAAATGCTTGCAGCTGAATGTTATAAACAAAGAATGGAAACTGGTCTAACTTTTTTTGAAATGAGTTATATGCTTATGCAATCTTATGATTTTTTATATTTATATAATAAATATGGTTGTAAATTACAAATGGGTGGAAATGACCAATGGTCTAACATTATTGGTGGTGTTGACCTAATTAGAAAAGTGGGAAAAGATGATTCTTTTGGTTTGACTTTTAAACTTCTTACTACTAAAGAAGGTAAAAAAATGGGAAAAACAGAAAAAGGAGCTTTATGGCTATCTTCTGAAAAAACTTCTCCTTATGAGTTTTATCAATACTGGAGAAATATTGAAGATGAAAGTGTAGAAACTGTTTTTAAATTATTAACATTTTTACCAATGGAAAAAATAAAAGAACTATGTTCTTTAAAAGATGAACAAATAAATGAAGCTAAAAAAATACTGGCTTTTGAAATAACCAAATTAGTTCATAATGAAGAAGAAGCCAAAAAAGCTGAAGAAGCATCAAATGCCCTATTTTCTGGAAAAGGTAATTTGGACAACATGCCTACTATTGAATTAAATGGCAATAGAAATATATCTATTGTTGATGCTATTGTTTTAACAGGTATTTCCCCTTCAAAAGGTCAAGCTAGAACTTTGATTAATCAAGGTGGTATTTCTTTAAATGATGTAAAAATTACTGATATTTCTTATGTCCTTTCTGAAAAGGATTTTAGTGATGGATATGCCATTTTGAAAAAAGGTAAGAAAATCTTTTATAAACTTATTTAATAACTATTTCTACCATTTTATTTATTTCGCATAATAAAGCAAAATTTGTATCATTTTGTTTCACATTTATATTATACTACAAAATTCATAAATGTGAAACTTTTTTATTTTTTTCTTTAAATTTGTTTCACATTTTTGATTTTTGTTTTTTAAGTAATTTCTTGAATGGTGATAGCGAAATAAAATAAAAAGTTTTACAAAAAATAGCTTGACAATGTATTTTTTAGTACAAACCTTTATTACATACTTTGATAAAAAATGTAAGAAAATTTTTTTACCATAAAGCAATTGTCGCTATAATTGACAAAATTATGTAAATATATTATAATATATTAAATACGGTTTCAATAATTTTTTATAATTATAAGAAAGGAATAATCACTATGAAAAAAAGCAAATCAGAAAAGAAACGTAATAAAAAAATAACAAAAAAGATAAAAAAATTCCGGAAACAATATTATTATTTCGATTTATTAGTTTCAGAAATTGAATCTAATATCGAAATATTTATCAATAAAAAAAAATTGTCCGAAATTTAATCCTACTAGTTCCAAAAAATATCGTCTACATATTTGGGTAAAAGCAATTCCAATTACAACAGAGGAAAAAGAAACATTACTAAAATATTTAGAAATCAAATATTTAAGTAATATTTCTGGAAATTATTTGGAAATAAAATCTATTCCTCTTCTTCCTTACTTTTATATTTGTAGTAAGAAGTTTTATTTTTAATTATTAAATTATTTGCTTATTAACTAAAAAACCCTTGCTTTGGTAATATCAAAGCAAGGTTTTTTTAGTAATTATTTACTCAACTACTTCATTTAAAGAATCTGAAATAATATTATTCTCTTTTTCTAGTTCCTTTTTTTTCTTTTCTTCTTTAGCTTTTTCTTCTTCTAAAGATTTAATCAAACTCTGTAATTTCTTAATATCAGATCCCATAAGTTCCCAATCATTATTATTAACAGATTCAGATAAATTCTGATTAGCTTTAATAATACTATCTATAAGACCATCAATATCTTCAGTATTCTCAACCTCAATACTAGAAGCCTCTTTTGAAAGCAAGTTCTTTAAAGCCTCAGCTAAACTATCTCCTATAGCCATTTTATTACCAGAAGCAACAATAACTTTTTTTAACATAGGAATTTTAGATTCCTCATTAAGCATAGTTTGATAAATTGTTTCAACATATAATAATGTATTATTTACAGGAAGAATTGTTATATCTTTAGTAACTCTAGTCCCCGTAGTATTTAAAGCTTGTATCTCTGCTGAAATTAATTCATCTTGTTCTATTTGATTATCTAATTGCATTGGTCCAAAAATATTACTATCTTGCGAAAATTTATATAATTTTAATTTATTAGAATTTCCCTCTGTTGTACCCACCAAATAAGAAATCAAATTTTGTTTTGAATCTGGTGTATAAATTTGTATTAAACCAACCTCATTTTCTCCATTAATATTAACCATTGTATAATATGGTTTAAGTATTGTACCAGAAGACTTAGAAATTATTGTATTATTATATTTAGCAAAATCCCATAAATCATCAGTTCTATATAATACATCTGCTTTTACATTATGATATACTTTTAAAAGTTCTGCTTGTACATTATATAAATATTGTGGATATATAAAATGTTTTGATATATCTTGTGGAATTGCTGTATTTATATCTTCAAATAATGTAGTATAAATATTTCTATAAGCCATAGCAATTGGGTCTGTTTTATCTGTTATATAAAATTTCATTGTACCATCATAACCATCTATGATAACTTTTATTGAATTTCTTATATAATTTATTTTTTCCTTAAAATTATCATGTTCTATTGATGTATATTGTGAATATGGATATTTACTAGAAACTGTATATGCATCTAAAACCCATACAATTTTTCCTTCTTCATTCACAACTGTATAAGGATTTTCATCATAAATTAAATATGGCAATACTTTTTTGGCTCTTTTTATAATATTTCTATTTATTAAAATTTTACTATCTTTTGTTATTTCTGTTGAAAAAGCTAATTTTAAATCTCCTGTACTTATACCTAAAACTAATCTGTCTATAAAATTAAGTTTTAATCCAGCACTTCCAGAATATGTTGATGTATGTTCTAGTCCTTCGTCATCTGTATAATCATATTCTTGTTTATTTTTTGTATTTGTTGCAATTGTATCATTTGTTTCTAATCCAAAATATATTTGTTGTCTTGTAGTATTTAATATATCATCTTTTCCAGATACATCTTTTTGAATATAACTTATATTTCCTGTTTCTGTTGAATTTGTTGCATCTACTACAATTTGCCCAACTCCATGTGTATATTCATAAGTTTTATTATTATAAGTTCTTCCAGAGTTTGCCATTTCTCTTGGTGAAACATATACTAATTTGTCTTTTCCATTTATTTTATATTTTGCTATATTTGCATTTCTATATGAATAATATCCTGTTCCAGTCTGACTATCTTCTAAATTTTTTAATACTACATCACTATTTATTATTTTAGTATTTGCAATTATTGTATTATTTTCATTTACTTCTTGTTGTGTAATTGTTCCTGTATTTTCCAAACTTTCTTCATCTATATCTATATTATAAGCATTTTTTGTATATCTAATATTATAATCTAAATACTCCTTTTCTTTGTCTAGTGTATTTGAATTTACAAAAATTATATTAAAAATTATTATTACCAAAAACATTGTAACTAAATATCCTGGTATAATAATAATATTTTTTATGACTTTTGATGTATTATTTGAATTAAAAGCTTTTATTGCTCTTATTGCTACCACTACTATTACTACAGAAAATATTAAATATCCCCATCTTTGAATTATTACATCTGTATGTCCTGCACCTATTATCTCTATATTTTGTGTAGTATCTGTATCATTTTTTATTGTTAGCATTTTATTAAAAGATATATTTGTTATATTTAATAATATAAAAAGTGCAATTCCTATTACAACTAATATAACATTTCTTAGAGCTTTTTTTACTAATAAACTTTCTCTTAACATTTTTCCATCTATTCCATCAAAATTCTTATTAAATATTATTATATAATAAATTGCCATATATATTGAAATTCCAATTACTATTCCAATATAATATGTTAATAATGTTTCAATTAATGGTTTTTGGAAGATATAAAATGAAATATCTAAATTGAATATTGGATCTGTTATTCCAAATGAAGCATTACTTATACATAGTAATATTTTTTCCATTAGTACATTTGACATTATTGTTGATATTATTACTGATATTACAAATGATATTGATTTGTTTAGTAATTTTGGCATTTCTTTTTTTTCTTTTTCAAAAAATGTTTTTATCCCCTTTTTTATTCCTCTATTTGTAAAATATATTAAAAAATATAAAATTATGAAGTTTATTGCAAATATTATGTATTTATAGCTTAAGTTTGTCAAAAATGCTTGTATGTAGTTTTCACCTAATTCTTTATATTGTAAATATGTACCTCTTAAACTTATACAACTTACTATTGCAAACATTGCTAAGAATAGTAACACTATTATCATTCTTGATTTACTTTTTTTCTTTTCCAATTTTTACCTCCTTTGTCCAATAGGAACTTCTATATATTTTAAAAAATTTAACAATAGATTTAATATTTGGCTAATATATCTATATCTATAAAGTATTGATTTTTATTTTCTAAATTAATATATACTGGTAATGTTTTTATATTTTTTTCCTCTATTAATTTTTCTGGATTTATCCACATGTTTTTACTTTTAAATGTATATTTTTCATTGTCTTCTGGATTATTCCACTCACAAATTATATTATAAGGATGTTTTTTATTTACTGAAAAAGCTTCATTTAAAACAGTTTTAACATAATCAGCATATATTAATTTTCCATTTTCTTTTAGTTTTTTTTCTAACTTTTTGTTTTTGTTTTTTACAAATATTCCTATAACACCTATTATAAAAAAAACAAGTCCAAATAAAGGAAATATTATAAGTATTAAATCTGATGATTTCATTCCTAATTTAGTTGGATCATTTTTATCATAATATATCTCTATTTCTTTCCCTTCATAAAAATTTGGATAATGAATTTTTAAGATTGATTCATACTCTTTTCCTTCTACAGTATAAGAAACAAAAACTTTGTACTTATTCCTATATTTAGTATAATTTCTATTCCTTGATATTTCTGTAATAATTCCTGTTGTTTCTACCTTATTTTTATAATTAAATACATTTGAAACAATAACTAATCCGATTATAAGAGATATTGTTCCTATACATGTAAATACAATCCAAATTAAATTTTCTAATTTATTTTCTTTCATAAAATCTCTCCATTTTTTATATTATAGCCTTTACAAAATCTTCTGAATTAAATATTTCCATATCGTCTATTTGTTCTCCAACTCCTATAAATTTTACAGGTATTTGATTTTCTTCTACTATTCCAATTACTACTCCACCTTTTGCTGTTCCATCTAGTTTTGTAAGTACTATTCCTGTTATATCAGCTTCTTGCTTAAATGCTTTTACTTGTGCTATTGCATTTTGTCCTGTTGTTCCATCTATTACTAGTAATACCTCTTTGTCTGCTTCTGGCATTTCTTTATTAATCACTTTTTGTATTTTATTTAGTTCATCCATTAAGTATTTTTTGTTATGTAATCTTCCTGCAGTGTCTACTATTAATATATCTGATTGTTGCTCTTTTGTTTTTTTAATTGCTTCATATACTACTGATGCTGGGTCTACTCCTTCTTCTCTTTTTACTATTTCTGCTCCTGCTCTTTTTGCCCAAATTTCTAGTTGCTCTACTGCTGCTGCTCTAAATGTATCTGCTGCTGCTACAACTACTTTTTTTCCATCTTTTGCTAGTCTGTTTGCCATTTTTCCTATTGATGTTGTTTTTCCTACTCCATTTACTCCTACAACTAGTATTACAGAGGGTTTTGTATTTAGATGTAACTCCTTTTCTGTTATTTCTAATATTTTTTTCATTTCTTCTCTTAATGCTTGTTTTACTTGTTCTTCATCTTGTATTTTTTCTTTTTTTATTTTTTGTCTTAAATTTGAAATAATTTTTATTGATGTTTCCATTCCTATATCTGACATTATCAGTACTTCTTCTAATTCATCTAAAAACTCTTCATCTACTTTTCTAAAACTACTAAAGACATTATTTATTTTTTCATCTAGTGAAGTTTTTGTTTTAGTTAAACCATTTTTTAATTTATCAAAAAATCCCATTTCTTTTTATATGATAATATTTTATAACTTAAATATATCATAATCCCCTTTCTATATTTAATAAATAAATTCTTTACTAACATTTATGTTTTCTTGACAAATATATTAGCATAATTTTAAAATATTTACAAGTAAATCTGTATCAATATTATAATTAATTTTAGGCTAGTTGAAATAATTCCCCCAATATGTTAAAATCAATATGTTTAAACAAAATAAAAAAGTCAAAAATCTTTATAGGGGGATAAATGAACAACACAAGTTTAGTTGAAACAAACAAACTGACACAAAAGCAAAAAATTATATTATATTTTTTTATATACGCCTTTTTAGGATGGATACTAGAAACAATATTTTGTATAGTAACATTAGGAGTATTTAATAAAAGAGGATTTTTATATGGACCACTATGCCCAATATATGGATTTGGAGCAATAATACTAATAGAATGTCTAAAAACTGTAAAAACAAATACCATTGGAAAGTTTTTTATAGGAATGATAGCTTTTACAGCATTTGAATATATAGTATCAGTAGTATTAGAAGAACTATTTGGACTAAGATGGTGGGATTATACAGAACAAGCACTAAATTTTCAAGGAAGAATAAGTTTAGCCTATTCAATAGCCTGGGGAATAATTGGTGTAATATTTGTAGAAAAAATACACCCTTTTGTAAAATCAAAAATAGAAAGATATATAATATTTATTTCAAGAAAAAATCAAGTATTAATATTATATAGTTTAGTTGTAGTAATAATAGTAGACTTTATATTATCAGTAGTAAAATATATTAGTTAAACTAAAATTATTTTAAAATAGAGTTTATACACTCTATAAATGCCAATATAGCTCAGTTGGTAGAGCACTGGATTCGTAACTCAGTGGTCGGCAGTTCAATTCTGCCTATTGGCTCCAATAAGTAAAATCGTCGCACCAGACGAAAGTATTGAAAAATCAACTGTAAAGGTTGATTTTTTCTATTTTGTAGAAATTTTCGACTGTAAGGAAGAAAAGCTTCGTACAAAATAGTTATGCGAACGTTACAAATTCTTAAAGCTTTGCTTTTTAGAATTTGTTAGTCCGTTTTTTGTCGCCTTTATCTTGAAAAAGGAAGGATGGTGTGGTATGATTAGCATTGTAAAGAAGAAAAACAAGATTAAAAGAGAATTGCTCTCTAAAATTGAATGGGCTTGCAGTTTGAATGCTATAAAACTTGAACACAAAATGATATTTGAAGGTTGTTTAAGAATTATAGAACATACAAACTTGGCGTATGTAGAACCACATAGAGTAATTATTAAAGGTAAGTTATTCTTATTCTTTAATGAATGTGATTACTTTTATGTGGGAGATTTAAGGTATAAATACCCTTTATCTCATTTAAAAGACTACATAGAAAGGCTACTTTAATTTTAGAGTTTTTTTGTGCCTTTCCGTTCAATATTGAAAGGAGAGAATTTATAAAATGAATAATGAAAGAAAAATTGCAGGAATTTATATTAGAGTTAGTACAGAGGATCAAGTAAGAGAACGGATTTAGTCTAGCAGAGCAAAAAGAAAAGTTATTGCAACTTTGTAAATTTAAAGAATATGAAGTATTTAAGGTGTATGAAGATGCTGGAATATCAGCAAAAAATATTAAAGATAGACCAGCATTTCAAGAAATGTTGGCAGATATGAAACAAGGAAAAATCAATTACATTGTAGCTTATAAACTAGACAGGGGTACACGTTCAGTTCGTGATTTAGAAGAACTAATTGCACAATTAGAATTACACAATACCTATTTGGTGTGTGATAAAGATGAGTTTACATCTTTTTATGACAAAGTGTTTAAATCTGCGAATTTATAATATATAGTTACTTGTTTATTTTGGTCAATTTCAATTTTTTCAATCAAGCTATTTAGCATATAAGCAGTAATGTTTTCTTTCTTTAAAAAGTCTTGTATTATTTTCTCATAGTCAACAACATTTCTTTCAAATTTAACAGTATTCAATTCTTCGAGTTTTTTATTTTTAGAATCTCTTTCATTAACTTTCTTTTCATACATTCTTGAAAAATCATTGTCATTGATAAGACCTTTTAATTTATCTTCGTATAGTTTCTCAATTTGGAAATCTAAAACTTCAATAGCTTTTGCTAAATTGCTTTTTTCTTTGTTAAGTTCAATTTCATTTTGAACATTGTTATTGTTATCATCAATAATTTGTTTACATTTCTTTATATCTAAATATTTTCTGCATATATTTTGTACTTCGCTAATTACTGCGTTTTCAAGTTTTGTATAGTTCATATTATGAGGAGTACAAAGTTTTAGTTTCGGTAATGATTGATAAGTATGACAATGTGTATAAATTTGAGTATAGTTGCCATTTTTAAAATGAGAAGTTGAATATCCCATTTTTTTACCACATTCTTTGCAAACAAGCAAACCTCTTAACATTAAGTTTAATGATTTTGTTCTTGTCCTTGTTCTGCTTTTTATAATTTCTTGAACTGCATAAAATTTCTCTTTATCAACAATAGGTTCGTGTGTATTTGGAACAATAATCCAATCTTCTTTTTTATTATGAACAGGTTTCTTTAATTTGTAATTGATTTGTGTTTGCTTTCCTTGTACCATATTTCCAATATACATTTCATTTTTTAGTATTCTTCTAATAGTATCAGTTTTCCAAAGCAACGATAGTCTATACTCTTGTCCCATTGTTTAAGAGGGTGTAGGTATATGCTCATCATTAAAAATATAAGCAATTTGTATTGATGATTTTCCCTCTAAATATAAGTCATATATTCTTCTTACATTTTTAGCATATTCTTCGTTAATGATAAGTTTATGGCAATTTTCTGGAGATTTCATATAGCCATAAGGTGCAAATTTTCCATTAAATAAACCATTGATAGCATTTCTGCGTTTAGTAGCTTTTACTTTTTTAGAAGTATCTCGTGCATATAAATCATTCAATACTGCTCTAAATGGTAATGTATCTGCAATTCCATTATCAATTTCGGAATCATAATTGTCTATAATAGATACAAACCTTACTTGATGTTCTGGAAAGTATTTTTCAATATATTCTCCAAAAC
>CAOSZT010000019.1 GCA_948528155.1 uncultured Clostridia bacterium
AGAAAGGTATGTATAATATATCAATTTTAATTGATGATTATATTATACAAGGTAATTTATTGAATAAAGAAGATGTAATCAAAAACAAAAATGAAGCAATAAAAATGATGACAGATTATTTAGATAATTGCTTAGCAATAGATGATAATTCTAATATAAAGAAGGTTAATCTAATTTCATATTGGCAAAAAGATTATATAAATTACATTAAAGATGAAAACAATTTTAAGCCTACAAATCTAAAAACATATGAAAGAGGAGATATAATTAAAGTAAATTTAGGATTTAATATTGGAAGTGAACTGGGTGGATTGCATTATTGTGTTGTTATAGATAAGAAAAATAATAGAAATTCACCAGTAGTTACAGTAATTCCATTATCATCTCAAAAAACAGATAAAATTAATAAAAACTCTATTATGTTGGGAAATGATATTTACAATAAATTGGTACAAAAATCAGATAAATTGCTTGTAGATAGTAAAATAGAAATAGAAGAAAATAAAAATAAGTTACTAATTGAAACGAAAAAATTAACAGGGAATAATGCAACATCAGATGAAATTTATTTAAAAACTACTGAACTAAACAATGATATAACAGAAGCACTAAAAAATTAGAATTAGCTGAAAAAATAAATAAAGAAATGCAAAAGATGAAATTTGGAAGTATTGATATAATAAATCAAATAAGAATAATTAGTAAACAAAGGATTTATGACCCAAAAACAGAGTTCGATATTTTGTCAGGAATAAAACTATCTAATGAAAATTTAGATTTGATAGATGAAAAAATCAGAAAAATGTTTATAAAAAATTGAGTATTTTTCTTGACTAAAGTACATAATATATATTATAATGTATTTAGAAATACATTTGCCGTGCAATATATTTTATATTGTGTACTGGCACGAAAGAATACACGTTCCTCGTATATAAATACGGGGAATTTATATTTTATAAAATTAAAAATATATAGATCAGTAATTGCTAAATTATTAATCTATTATTTTTTGCCCTTAAATTTCAGAAAAATTTAAGGGCAGGATAAGGAAAGCAGAGCATTTCCAATAAACATTTAGAAAGACAAGCTTTCTAGTCATCTACAAAAATTATTTTTATGCAGATAAAGTGCAGAGTGCGTACACTTCGGTATATTTTTTATAAAAAAAGTATTAAAAACAAAGACTTAGCAACATATAAACAAAACAATACAGAATAAAAATGTTTGTAAAATACTATTAAAAATTAGTGATTTGTGATATAAATATATTTGAAATTAAATAAAAAAGAGGAAAAAAATATGAAAAATGATTTAACTATTAGAAAACTGCAAGAGTGCATAAAAAACATAGACCACAAAAACAACTCAAATGATAAATATATGTTAAAATTAATGGAAGAAGTAGGAGAACTTGCAGAAGTTATAAGAAAAAATAAAAGAATGGAAAAAGGAGAATCTATAAAAGATACAATAGAAGAAGAACTTCAAGATGTGTTATATTACATAATTTGTTTAGCTAATATAAATAATATAGATTTACAAGAATGTGTATATTTAAAAGAAAAATCGAATTGTGAAAAATATAGTAGAAAAAATATGTTTGAGGAGTAGTTATGGAAAAAATAATAAAAATTGCAACTTGGAATGTAGGTCAAGATTTAAAAAACAAAGAAATTAATACAAATTCATATGAATATATAAGAAAACAAATAGAAAAAAATAATATAGAAATAATTGCATTTCAAGAGGCTATTACAGAATCTAATAATTTACAATCATTAGCCAATTATATAAGTAAACATACTAAATTAAAATATTTCGAAGAAATCTCATTATCTCCATCAGATATGAATGAAAATGATAAAATGGGAGTAGCTATATGTTCAAAATTTAAAATAAATAATAACGAAAAGTATATATTAGAAAATCCAAAACTAATATATAAAAAAACAAATACAATTATATATTGGTCACATGATAAAGGTTTTAATATATCTCAAATAGAAGAAATAGATGCAGTTATCATTGAAGGACACTGTTTACCATTTCATATATTTGGTGAAAATCCATTAAAGTATATAAATATATATAGTAAATTAGAAGATAAAATATTAAAGATAATTGAATCAAATAAAAATCTTATATTGCTAGGTGATTTTAATTATATAGATATATTTGAGTTATTTCCAAATTTAAAAGAAAAGATGAAATGTGTGTATGAAAATGAAAAGACTAGAAAAGATAAACAAATTGATTACATACTAACAACGAATCGGTATAAAACATAACTATTATGAAATAATAGAGACACAATTTGATCATAAGTTATGTGTAGCAGAATTAACAATAAAGCAAGGAGAAAAATAATGATTAAAAATATAATATTTGATATAGGTGGAGTATTGCTTGAATACAATCCAAAAACATATTTAGATAAATTAAATATAGAAGAAAGTAAAAGAAAAATATTAAATGATATAATATTTCATAATTCCAAACGGAGAGATTGCTTAAATGGATTTATAAATAATAGTCAGTTAATTAGATATCTTAGGAGATAGACTAAAAAAAGTAATATTATATGGTTCTTATGCTAGAGGAGATTATAATAAGCGATCAGATGTAGATATAATGATTTTAGCAGATTTATCCTTTAAAGAAATCGAAGAATATGGAGATAGAATATCAGATATTGCATATGATATTGAATTAGATACAGGTGTAATTTTATCACCAGTAATAAAAAATATAGAAAAATATAATGCTAGAATAAATTTTGTACCATTTTATAAAAATGTTCAAAAGGAAGGAGTTGTCTTAGTAGATGGATAATGAAACAATAGAGAGTTTTGCAAAGTATAGATTGAACAAAGCAAAAGAAACATTAGAAACAGCTAAAATGATTTTTTAATATGGAAAAGATTTTACAAGTGCAAATAATAGGGCCTATTATGCAATTTTTTATGCAATTCGATCAGTATTAGCCATTTAAGAAATAGATTTTAAAAGACATAAGGATGTATTAGCATATTTCAATAAAGAGTATGTTAATAAAGAAATTTTCCCTAAAATGATAGGAAGAAAAATATCTCAGGCTCAAAGAATAAGAGAAGATAGTGACTATGACGATGATTATGAGCCATCTTTAGAAAAGACACAACAACAAATAAATTCAGCAGAAGAATTAGTGAAATTAGTTGAAGAATATATTAATAATTATTATGAAAAAAATTAAAAATATATCAATTTATAGGAAATGAGGTATTTATAATAGAAATTAATAAAATTGACACATATGATGTATATAATAATAAATATGTAGCAGATATAAATCAATTAAATTTATCTGTACACATTTATGGTATTGCGGTAGAAAATGGGAAAATATTAATTTCAATACAATATGCATATGTGGCAGTACTGAATATTTTGAACTCATACTGCCACCTCCAAAGTTATTATTAATATTTTCTTCTTTTTGTATAATTACATTATATTTAATATTCATAAATTGCTCCTTTGTACCTGTAATTATACTATAAACGTTTGGCTTTATTAAATATTTTCCAAAATTTTTACAAAACTGTATATTAAATAAAAATTTATACCTGAAAGAAAAATAAAGCTACCCAAAATTAATGAGATAAACTTATTATGTTTTATAATCTCAAATATCTTATGTGTATGTTTTTCTTTTGGTATCTCTAGCTTGTCCAATTTTGTATTATAATTAATATCAAAAACATTTTCCATAATATTCCCCCCTATTTTTATTATATATATGCTGATAATTCTAAAAATATTCCAATTATGTTAAATTTTTGTTGTTTAATATATCTATAAATGTTATAATATCCTTGAAACTACATTGAAAAAATTCACTATGGAGGTATTTGTATGAAAAATAAAATTTTTTTCATAATAGTTTCTATAATGGCATATAAGTTTTTGTCATTAATTAACTTGAATGTAAAAAAAGAAAATTCTAAAAAACCATTTGGTATATATTATAAAATGGTAAAAGAATTTTAGTCCTTCAAGTCAAAGTTAAGGTGTAAACCCAAGCTGGGGAGCAATCCCTAGCACATTTTATAAAAATTATTAAACAAAAGAAAGGTATTATAAATATGCTAAAAGATACAAAAAAAATAAAAAAAATTATATCAATAATTATAATAGTAATAATGTGTGGAATTATCTTTTATTTTCAAACAAAAAAAATAGGATTTCATGAAGATGAAATGTACACAATTGCATCATCTGTAAATCCTGATAATGGTTTAATGGTTGCATATGACGAAAATAACATTCCTAGATGGATAACAAAAGAATATGCAAAAAATTATATAACTTTATCAACTGATAATTATCTAAATTTAAAATCAGTATATCAAAATCAAGCATATGATAATCATCCACCATTTTTTTATACACTAGTTCATTTTTCTAGTATATTATTTTCAGGAGAATTCACAAAATATACTGTATTTATTGTAAATATTATTGCTTTTATATTAAGTTGTTTTGTAATCGAAAAAACTTTAAAATTAGAAAACAAAGATAATCTAATTTTTGGAACTTTAATTTTCTATGGTCTATCTATGGGAACAATATCAATGGTAATATTCCAAAGAATGTACATGTTATTAACATTTTTTATATTACTATATTTTTATTATAGTTTAAAAATATATAAAAGTAACTTCAACTTATCAAAGAAAAATCTTATTTCATTAGGAATTATAACAATTTTAGGCTTTCTAACCCAATACTTTTTTGCATTTTATGCTGTTCTAATTTTTATTTTTATGTTTATTGAAATGATTAGACAGAAAAAAGATAAAAAACTAATATTAAAATATACAATTTCTCATATTATATATGGTGCTTTTGGTATTTTACTATTTGTACCATGTATTAATCATTTAATATTTTCTGATAGAGGTTTATCAAATTTAGGAAATAGTAATTATTTTATACATTTTGTAGATTATTTAAAACATTTTGCTTATTCTTTTTCAATAAATAATACAAATATGTTATTAATTGTTTGTTGTTTATTGCTGTTTTTTATTAGCTTAATATTTTTAATTAAAAAAAGTAAAGAAAAATTTGTTATATTATTAACTATAATTCCAAGCATAATCTACTTTTTTATAGCTGTAAAATTAACATCTTTTCAAGAATTAAGATACATTATGCCTGTTATTCCATTTATCAGTATGACTTTGTTTTTCATATTTGACTTTATTTTCAAATTTAAGTATAAAAATGCCTTTATAATATTAATTGGAATTATTTTGTCAATTAATGGTTTAATATTCTCCGAGCCAAAATTTTTATTTAAAACTTATGATAAAAATTTAGAAATAGCTGAGCAAAATAAAGACAAATCATTTATTTATGTTTATGATAACATTTTCAATCATATGCAAAGCTTACCTGAATTTATGATTTATAACAAATCTTTAATTGTTAATGTAACTAGAGATGAATTAGATTATATTTTTGACAATAAAGAATTAATTAATGAAAATTCATACATTTTATGCATAAAATCTTATATGGATAATGATTCTATAATTGAAGAAATACAAAAAAATACTGATTTTAAGAATATTACCGAATTACTTAAAGTTAATAAAGCTTCCTCTGAAATGATTAGTAATAACTTATATTTAGTATCAAAATAGTATCAAAAAAAGCAATGTACAAAAAAGAGCTGTAAAAAGTATTTATTTTTACAGCCCTATTGTATATTTTTTAATCTTTCTGCTATTTCTTTTGTTATTCCCTTTACTTGCATTAACTCTTCTTTAGATGCCTGTTTTATTTTTTCTACACTTCCAAAATGCTTTAATAATGCCTTTTTCTTTGCTTCACCTATACCTACAATATTATCTAACTCTGACTTTGTTACAGCCTTTTCTCTTAATTTTCTATGATAACTAATAGCAGTATCATGTACAGTATCCTGAAATTTTGTAATTAAATTCATAAGATTTTCAGAAATTGCAATCTCTTGTCGTTGCTCATCTATTAAAGCCCTTGTCTGATGTTTATCATTTTTAACCATACCAAAAACCTTTATATCTAAACCATTATACTTATTTATAGCATTTCTAATAGCCCTAATCTGTGTTATTCCACCATCTGCAAATATTACATCTGGTAATTTACCAAAACCAGAATCTTCCTTTTCTATTGAATGTAACAATCTTCTCGTAACAACTTCTTCCATACACTTTGGATCATCTTGTGTAAAAACTGTCTTAATTTTAAACCTTCTTGATAAATTCTTTTTTATAATACCATCTTGCATAACACACATACCAGCAACCATAAACTCACCTGAAATATTAGAAATATCAAAAGTCTCTATTTTTCTTGGTAACTTATCCATTTGTAAAACATGTTTTAATTCCATTAAAATTTCTGACTTATCTTTTTCTCTATTTTCTAGTGTAACTTTAGCATTATTTTCTGCCATTTCAACAAATTTCAACTTTTCACCTTTTTTAGGACTCTTTAATTCCACTTTTTTACCTAAAATTGTGGATAACCATTCCTCCAACACACTTTTTTCTGGCAATTCTTCTCTAAGCATTATCTTACTTGGTATATTAGGATTATCTAAATAATACTGCTTTATAAAACCAGACAATATTTCCACTTCTTCCATATCTTTCAATTCATTAAAAAAGTAATGCTCTCTTCCAATCATTTTACTACCACGTACAAAAAATATCTCTATACACACACCTAAACTTGACTTATAAACACCAATAACATCTATATTGTTTTCTGATATATTTGACACTTTTTGCTTTTCAGATGCTCTTTCTATTGCAATTTTTCTATCTCTTAAATACGCAGCTTGTTCAAAATCTAATTTCTGTGATGCTTCCTGCATTTGTTTATCTAACTCTTTTATAATTTTATCTGTTTTTCCTTCTAATAAATCTATTATCTCATCAATTTGTTTTCTATAATCATCTTGTGTAATATAACCAACACAAGGTGCTAAACATCTTTTTATGTGATAATTTAAACATGGTCTATCTGTTGATTTAAAATTCCTACATTGGCGAATTTTATATTTCTGTTTTATAAAATTAACCATTTCTTTTGCAGCTCCTGGATTTGCATATGGTCCAAAATATTTAGCACCATCATTTAAAACTTTTCTTGTTATTAGTACATTTGGAAAATCAGATTTTACATCAATTTTTATGTATGGATATGTTTTATCATCTTTTAGCAATACATTAAATTTAGGTCTATTTTTCTTTATTAAATTACACTCTAAAATTAGAGCCTCTGCTTCATTATCAACTACTATATACTCAAAATGGTCTATTAAACTTACCATTTTTTTTATTCTCTCTGTTTTATTAGTTTTTCTAAAATATGACCTTACTCTATTTTTTAATGATATTGCTTTCCCTACATATATGATGTTATCTTCTTTGTCCCTCATTACATATACTCCAGGTTTTCCTGGTAGCTTTTTTAACTCTTCTTCAATATTAAACATTTTATCTCCCTGTAAGACTTACTTCTTCTATACTTTCAGTGCATTTATATCTTAATACTTATATAAATTTCAATATTATTTCTCATGATTTATAAATAATCATATATTTCAGTAATCTTTATTTTATTAATATATGTATATTCCCCTCTGTGGTTATTATATACTACTTTAATAATAAAAATCAATAAAAAAACATATTTCCTATTTATGCCATTACTGTTTAATTGTTTTCACAATATAGAGTTATATTTAATGATTATGCATATAAGTAGTCCGTCAAAAAGCTTATATATAAATGATTTTCAAATATTAAAGACTAATTACATAATTTAAGAACAGCTTTACATAACTTATCTGTAACTCACTGCGTTCTAACAATTAAGAAATTTAAGATCAACTTTCGCTACTTTTAAATAAGTATTTTAAATATTGCAGTTCAGATCAAATTATGTTAATATATTTATACAAAACTATATAAATTTTCCAAAATAGGAGGACTTAAATATGCTAATGGATAGTAATTTACGGAAAATAATAAGTGTAGTAAATAGTTTAGTAGTACTAGTATTAAATAATCCACAAGAAATAAAAAATGACTTAAATAACTTAAATAATTGTATTAAAGATATCCAACAACAGCAATATAAACTTAAATCATTTATGGATGACACTAGCAAAAAATTACAGTATTGGTGTAATAAATACACAGATGTTTATTTTTTAGATACAAGAAATATTCTTTCAAAAACAATAAAATTTATATACTTCTTTATAATAAATTATAAATTAAATAAATTATCTGATTATTTATATTTTGCTGGTATATTGGAAAAAAATCTTTATATAATCTATAACAGATGTATTCAATTTAAAACTTTGCTACATCATGAGGTCTGAATTTCAGACCTTATTGTTTTTATAATTTATAGTTTTTTAAGACTTGCACAAAAAACACATTTATAGTAATATAATAACATAGATTTGAAAGTTGCAAAAACAAAAAAGAAGAAAGGATCAGAAACAAAAGCGCCAGAACCTATAAAGGTTGACGAGGTCTAGAGTTATCGAAAATTCGGCGGATACTCTAGTGGCTCTACTTAAAGCCAAATTATTAAACAAAACCTAATAGAAATATTAGAACAAAATTAATAAATTAAGTACTTGCACACTTTCGATTCCAAAACAAAAAAGAAACTAATACTTTCTAAATATAAAAATGAAAGAAAATTAAGTTTCACAAATTAAAGGAGGATTTACTATGTGTGGAATTGTAGGTTACATAGGAACAAAAAAAGCCTGCCCAATATTATTAGCAGGACTAAGTAGATTGGAATACAGAGGTTATGACTCTGCTGGAGTTTCAACAATAGAAAAAGAAGGATTATCTTTAATGAAAGATAAAGGAAGAGTAAAAAATTTATCAAATTTAGAAGGAATTGACAAATTAGAAGGAACAATAGGAATAGCACACACAAGATGGGCAACACATGGAAAACCATCAAGTGAGAACTCTCACCCACATCAAGACAACTCACAAACATTTAGTGTAGTACACAATGGAATTGTAGAAAATTATAATGAATTAAGAAAATTCTTAGGAGAAAATGGATATACATTCTACTCTCAAACAGACACAGAAGTTATACCAAATTTAATACACTACTATTTTACAAAAGACACTCAAAATGATGACTTAAAATTTTTAAGAGCAGTAAAAAATGCCTGTTTAGACTTAAAAGGAAGTTTTGCAATTGAAGTAATTTCAAAACTATATCCTGAAAATATGATAGTAGTAAGACAAGACAGCCCATTAGTCATAGGAACTTGTGAAAATGAAAAATATTTATCTTCAGACATTCCAGCAATACTATCTTACACTAGAGATTTTTATCTATTAAATGACTTAGAATTTGTAGTTTTAAGTACAAATAATGCCAAATTCTATGATAAAAATTTAAACGAAATAGAAAAAGAAACTCAAAACATAGAATGGAATATGTCAAGTGCTGAAAAAGATGGATTTGAAGACTTTATGTTAAAAGAAATATTTGAACAACCAACAGCAATAAGAGAAACAATTGGATCAAAAATAAGCCTAAATACAAAATGCGAATTTGACGAACTTGGCTTTACAAAAGAATATTTATCAAACTTAGATAAAATCTATATTATAGCATGTGGTACAGCAATGCATGCAGGATTAAGTGGAAAAAATGCTATTGAAAAACTTTGTAGAATACCTGTAGAAGTAGACATTGCTTCAGAATTTAGATATAGAGACCCAATTATAACAGAAAAAACATTATGTATATTTATTTCACAATCAGGAGAAACAGCAGACACTATTGCAGCACTAAAACTATCAAAAGAAAAGAAAGCCAAAACACTTGCAATTTCAAATGTTATTGGAAGCTCTATAACTAGAGAAGCAGATTACTCAATATATACACATGCTGGACCTGAAATAGCAGTTGCTTCAACAAAAGCATATACATCACAAGTTATACTAATAAATATATTAGCAATATACTTTGCTGAAATTCTAAGAACTTGTACAATATCATATCTAAATATATTAAAAAAAGATATATTAGAATTACCTAAAAAAATTGAAGAAACACTAAACTCAAGTGAAAAAATTAAACAATTTGCAAAACAAATTTATCAAGAAAAAGATGTATTTTTCTTAGGCAGAGGAATTGATGAAACAGTTGCAAGAGAAGCATCTTTAAAATTAAAAGAAATATCATATATTCACTCTGACAGTTATCCTGCTGGTGAATTAAAACATGGACCTATAGCTTTAATAGAAAATGATGTTACTGTAATTAGTATTTTAACAGATACAACTTTAGTAAAAAAGACTATTAGTAATATTCAAGAAGTTATTACACGTGGAGCAAAAACACTAGTAATTACTAATCAACAAGTTGATAAGGAGATGTTTGATTTAGTAATTACTATTCCTGAAACAAATTGCTATATTTCACCTATTTTATCAATAATACCTCTTCAATTACTTTCTTATTACATCTCTAAGGAAAAAGGATTAGATGTTGATAAACCTAGAAATTTAGCCAAATCTGTAACAGTTGAATAAGAACAATAGGGGCTTGTTAAAATTTATCTAAATTAACTAATGCTCTTTCAAGCCCCGTTTAATTGTTGTGTGCCAAATTTATGCAATAAATTTGTGTACATCTCTTTTATATTATAGGGGAGTTCTTTTACAACTTATAAATTAATATTACCTTCATAATAGAACTTTCCTATAATATAAAAATAGAAGATTAATCTTCTCTACTAGATTGCTCTTCTATTTTTATACCTTCAAAAGCCTCTCTTAATCTCCTAGCATCAAAAAATTCATGTCCTACCATTTGTCCTTTAACAACAAATGGATAATCTTTAAATTCTTCTTCTCTAAATAATTGACGAAAGTTTATTAATACAGGTATTTCAATTTTATTTTCTTTTAGTTTTTCTAAAAAAATTTTTCCTGTACCACTTATTGGATTTCCTTCTAATTCAACAGGAAATTTCATATCCAAAACAATTGCCCTCCACCTTTCAGGTTTTTCTAATACAAGTTCTAATGCACCTTTAAGATATGAAATCTCTTGACATTTTATATTTTTACTACTTAAAAAGTTCTTTATCCAAATAACATTCTTATCATGTTCAACAATTAAAACTTCTTTATCCATTTTTATTCCCCTATCTTAAATAATCTTTTAGTATCATAGCAGATTCAAATCAATTTTACAACCACTAACAAATCAATAATTTAACAATCACCAAGCAAACAGCCCCAGGCAAACCCAGCAATCCTACTAAAATACTAGTAAAAACATTAAGACCAATATGAAATGCAAAAGTTGCACCTACTAAATTAATCAAAAAAATAGTAATACCACCCAAAATGGAATTAATAACTAATTTTAAAACCTTAGTAATAGGAATAATAAAAACTTTTCCAAAAATAAATAAAAAGCAAATACACGCTAGATATGTAATTAAATTAGTATCCATATAAAACCTCTCCATAAAACCTTTTATACATTTTTATGAATATATATGGACAAATATACTATTAAAATTAAATAATTACCCTATTTCTTCATCATATTTTTCATATTTTAACTGATTTATTCTATCAATAGTTAAACCACTTGCCTTTGCCAACTTTAGCAAATAATCTAATTTAGCCTGATTTGCCTTTATTTGATAAATATAATAATCAACCAATCCTTCTTCAGCATACTCAAAATTCTTATTATCACTTTTTATTTTCTCTCTAGTCTTTATAATATTTCTAATTAATTCCATTTCTCTTTCAAGCTCAGTTTTTCCTTTTATTAATTCTTCCTTTTTAAAAACTTCTTGCATAATATCCCCCTCCATATAATATGTAATATTATATGCTCCTAAATACAAATTATACCTACTTTTTTACTACATAACACATTTTTATATTTAAGTAATCAAAAAAATTATATATAACCACACATTCAAACAGCTAAAAATTTTAGTAAATATTTTTGAAGAAATCCATAATAAGCTATTTTACAGCTACATTTTGTATAAACCATTATCAAATACGATATTATGTTACTTTTTTCAAAAAAATACTTGTTTTTTTCACCATTTTGTAGGATAATATATATATGTATATAATAAATATTTTTAAACTAAAAAAATTAACAAAACATAATTATTTAAAAGGGGCAAACAAATAATGAAAATAATAGATAATTTTTTAAAAAAACTAGGAGTTAGTAGAAACACTTTTGCAACATATATATTTACACTATTAACTGTGTATTTTGCTGTAGATAGGATAGTAGAATTCTTATTGATGCTATTTACAGGTGTATCATATTCATATTGGGGACCAATCCAATATACACTTGCACTAGCCTGCCCAATACTAGCATTCCTATTTTCAGGAAGTTCAGAATTTGCATCAACAAAAGCCAAAAAAGTTTCGCTATTTTATATATATATAATTGGATTAAGTGTAATAGCAATTTCGATGTTTGTACAATGGCTAAATATGGCAACTTGGCTATTATTAATATTTAACCCAGGATATATAGATTTAATTACAAATTTTTCAGAGCTAATACAACCAGCATTAACATCATTAACATTACTATTTCCTGTTCTTATGATCCCAAAGATATTCAAATTCTTATATTTTGGTGTTAATGACACAAAAGATATGGTTCGTTCAATTTGGGATTATGGTGGAATAGACTTATCTGACAAAAAACAAGGACATGGCCCATATACTTGTGATATATTTTTATGTCAAGATTCAGAAACATCAAAAATGATAACAATTCCAGAAGCCTCTAGGTATCAATCAATGTTTGTATGTGGTGGTTCAGGAACTGGAAAAACCTCTTTAGTATTTGAGCCATTAATAGCAAGAGATCTAGACAGAAAATACTTTTTTAGAGAAGTTTCAAAAGAAATGGGATTTACAGCACTAAAAACAGGTATTGCACACTTAAATAGCCCATATGACAATGAATACTTAAACTCTAACTTTAATTTGAATATGTTAATACCAGACTCTAATAATGAAGATGTATACAAAGGTTATATGAAAAAAATGATATTAGATTCTTCAACTGAAATTACCTACAGAAACTGTGGTATAACAGTTATATCACCAGACAAAGACATTTCTAATAATATGATAAATATTTGTAAAAACTTTGGATTATCATACAACATTATTGACCCAGGAGACCCAAACTCAATTGGACTAAATCCATTTATTTATGATGATGTAAATAAAATTGCAATCACAATATCTTCTGTATTAAAATCAATGTTAGACATATCTATAAACATATCCTCAGAAACTTACAGAGAATCTGTTATAACACAAGCAATTGAAAACATATCTATTTTATTAAAAGAAATGTATCCAAGAATGAATGATGGAATGTTACCAAATTTAGAAGATTTATTAAAAATGTTTACAAACTTTGAACTAGTTGAAAAAATGTGTGAAATTTTAGCACATGATGAAGAACTAAAAGAAAAATACAGTACACAATTATCATACTTTAAAAAGAACTTTTATAAAAATAGTATAAACAGAGAAAATACTGAAAAATATATAGATATAGCAATAAGCCAATTAGACAAATTATTAAAATTACCAGGAGTAAAATTAATATTATGTAACAGAAATAAAAACATAGACTTTGACAAATCACTTGCAAATGGAGAAATTACATTTGTATGTACAAGACGTGGTGATTTAGGTGCAACTAGTCATAAAGCCTTTGGACTATTTTTCTTAACATCTATGCAAAATGCAGTATTAAGAAGACCTGGAAGTGAAAAATCTAGAATTCCAAACTTCTTATATATAGATGAATTTCCAGACTTTATTTGTAAAGCTACTGAACCAATATTTACAATGTACAGAAAATATAAAGTTGGTACTACTATATCAGCACAAAACCTTGAACAACTAGAGCCTGCTAATTCTAGAGAAAGCTTTAAACAAACAATTTTATCAAACTGTGCAAGTAAAATATTTACTGGTGGTGGTAGTATTGATGAACTACAATGGTGGTCTGAAGAATTTGGTACACATAGAGAATGGACCTTTAAAAATACTATTGACTTTGATAAAATGAAATATGAATCTAAACATAGTGATGTTGAATGGAAATTTGTACCTTACTTTAAACCTTACAAATTTCAAACATTTTCTACAAAAGACTGTGCTTACAAAATTAGAGGGGACAATGGTAGACCTATGATAGGTCAAGGAAAACTTAATTTCTTAGAATCAAAATACAAAGAACCTAAAAAAATAAAAACATATGACTTTGGAAAATATTCAGATAGCGTAACAACTGCAACTGAAGACAATGAAGATATACCTCAAAAAAAGAAATTTAACTTAAAAAATTTAGACTTTACTGATAATAGAAATGAATATAACCCAATTCAGACAGATACCACAGATTTAGATTATTTATTTGACAATGAAGATGCCATTATCGTAAAACTAAAAAAAGATAAAAAATAATATAAAATTTGAGTAATAATTCAATAGAAATTTATAAATAAATTTAAAAAATTTAGGAGCTAGATTTTCAAAAAATCTAACTCCTATTTAATTCGCTTTAATAATTTTATCAAAAACATTTAATTCTCAACTCTAATCTCAAAATTTAGATATAGTAAAAAAATTTAGACTTTTCCTAACTATCAAATTACTATTCCCAAAAATTCAATTAAAATACCAGAAACAACACCAATTATATATAATAAAAACACTATTTTTAAATTCTCTTTCAATTTATCATTAGCCTTAAATAATACAGCAATTCCAACACCAGCACCAGTTAATAAACCAGACATCAAACTACCAAGAGAAATAATATTTTCTAAATACATATTTGTAATTATAACAGAAGAAGCACAATTAGGGATTAATCCAATCAACGAAGAAATAATTGGTCCAATAATAGGTTTATTCAACAATAAACTAGCAATAAAATCTTCTCCTATAAAATATACCACTATATTAATAACAAAAGTAATTAAAACTATAAATAAAGATATATTAATAGTATGAAAAATAGCTGATTTTAAAACCCCTCTTTTATCACAATGACAATGTTCTTCTTCACACATATGTCCTATTTCATTATCTTTATTAATTTCCCTATTTTTATTTATTAATCTTACTAATAAATCAATTAAAATACCTGCAATAATTCCAATAATAAGTTTGATTCCTAAAATCTTTAAAATTACAATTGGAGAAACAGCTTCTGAAATAAAAATTGGTAACATTTCATCAGATGTTGATAAATATACTGCAATTAAAGTTCCTAAAGTAATAACTCGTCCAGCATATAAATTTGTGGCAGAAACTGAAAAACCACATTGAGGAAATATACCTAATATACTTCCAATTAGTGGACCAAATTTTCCAGACTTCTTAATTGTATTTTTTGATTTTTCTCCCATTTTATGTTCAATATATTCCATAATCAGATATGTTATAAATAAAAATGGAATCAATTTTATTGTATCAATTAATGTATCTTCAATAATTTCTAACATAATTTTCCCCTTTGCCAAACTCTCTCAATAAATATCTTATTTTCATTTTATAGTTTAACATAAAAGTATAAATTATGCAACACCAGGGAAATTTAATCATATTACAAAAAAATTACAATTACTATATAATTTAAAATTATATCCATTTTTAGTACTTTATAATTATCAAATTTCCCTGTTTTTCAATGAGTAAAAAACTATCTTACATTTTTTATCTTCTTCTAAAACACCCACAAAAGCTACCACTTCGCCCATTATTAGCATTATTAGGAAATACATTTGCTCTAACAGCAATAGTATCATTAGATGTATTACAATTACAACTACAATCATTATTACAAGAATTACGATTATTATTCCTATTTCTAGAACAATTTGAATTTATAGACAAAAGTTCATTTTCTACACCATTACAACCACTACTACTAATTGTCAATAAACTTCCATCATTATTACAATTTGAATTTGAACATACTCCATTTATAGATAATAATTGTGTTCCATTATTATCATTAAAACCTCCACATCTACATCTTCTATTTTCTCTATTTCGTCCACATTTCCCACATTTTTCACATTCACACTCTCTACATTCAAACTCCCTTAAAATTTTACATATTATATTAGTCAAAACAGCAGTTATAAATGCAATAATTGCATATGCAATTGTAGCAACCAAAAAAATCAAATTACCAATAATAAATGTTACAATTAAAAAAATTGCAAATATAATAGCAGAAACTAAAAAAGGACATTTGAATATTTTTTGTAAAGCAATAGAAATTATTATTACAGCTAATGGTATAGCAAAAAATATTAGTAATAAAGTATTCATATTTTTCTCCTTTGCTAATTGCAAATAAAAATTTTGACTTTTTATTTACAACTTTTTTACTTTATTTTATGCTTTACAACAATTTATGGTTACTAACAAAATAATAGAGCTATAAAAAACAAACATTAATCATATTCTACATTAAGAAGATATAAACCATTTGGAGGTAATGTTTTACCTGCTAAATTTCTATCCTTCAAATTAATAATATTTTTAACTTCTTCTGGCTCTATTTTTTCTAATCCAACATCAACTAGAGTACCAGATATTATTCTTACCATATTATATAAAAAACCATTTCCTGTTAATTCTATATAAATTCTATTATTAGGCATTTCTAACACTTTGGCACAATATATAGTTCTTACACTACTTTTACTACTTGTCCCACTTGACTTAAATGCTTTAAAATCATGTTCTCCTTCAAAAAATTTTGCACCTATTTTCATTTTTTCTATATTTAATTTTTGAGGTATATGTGTTTCTAAATTTCTATATATAGCAGAAGAAAATTCAGAATTATTAATTATATATCTGTAAGTTTTTCTTTTACAAGTTAATCTACTATGAAATCTTTCCTCAACTTCTTCAGCTTTTACTATTCTAATCGACTTTTTTAAATTTGAATTTAATGCTATGGCTATTTTGTCAATTGGAATATTTGAATTTGTCTTAAAATTAGCAACTTGTCCGAATAGCATGAACTCCAGCATCAGTTCTTCCTGATGCTGTTAAATCCACCTCTTCTCCTGTTACATTTTTTATTGCTTGTTCTATTGTCCCCTGTATATTTAATTTTGTTGGTTGCTTTTGCCAGCCATTAAACTCTTTTCCATCATATTCAATAATTAATTTTATATTTCGCATTTCATACTCTCCATTTATTCATTACCATCATTTTATATATTATAACATTTATTTTCTAATAATACTTTACTAAATAAAAATAATTATAATTTTTAAAAGTAGGTTAAAACAACCTACTCTTTTTGGTTTTCCCGTATATAACGAATATATCTTTGTATCATTTGTCTGCTTACTCCTAATTCTTCAGCAATCTGTTTTGTATCAGTCATCCCTTCTTCTAAACATTGTTGTACAGACCGTATCCTTCTCATTTTTCTTTGATGTTTTTCTTCATTACTATAATTATAGTACATACATTTACCTCCTGCCTTTTTTATAATAATATCACATTTACATAATATTTGCAATAGTATACAAAAAATATCAGGATAAAGACATGAAAATATATAAAATTCCATTATTATTTTTTATTCTTCTTTATGTTTTTTAAAAAATTTCTGTTTAAAATTAAAAAATACTTTATTTTCATTTACTTTTTTATCAGCAAATCTTTTAGTAATTATATTACTAATTAAAATTTTCTTTAAAGAATCTTCTCTTAAATCTGCTATTAAAGTACCATCTTTTGCAATAGAAATCTTACCAGTTTCCTCTGACACAACAACAACAACACTATCTGACTCCTTTGAAATTCCAATAGCAGCTCTATGTCTAGTTCCAAGTTCCTTAGCAATATCTGCATCATTTGCCAAAGGTAAAACACAAGCAGCAGCAACGATTTTATTATTACTAATAACAACAGCACCATCATGTAAAGGAGTTTTTGGCACAAAAATATTAACTAACAGTTGAGGTGAAACCTCTGATCCCATTGGTACACCAGTTGCAATAATATCTTGTATATTAATATCTCTTTCAATAACAATCAACGCACCAGTTTTAGTTTTTGAAAGTTCAGTAGCTGCAATTACAACCTTATAAATATCTTCCTTTGTCTTTGTAGCTACATCACTATCCAAACCAAAAAACTTAGTAAACTTATTTGTACCTAACTGTTCCAATCCTCTTCTCAACTCTGGCTGAAAAATCACAATTATTGCAATTACTCCCCAATTCATAATACCAGTTAATATCGAGTTTAAAATTTTTAAATTTAATAAAGAACTTAACCAAGTAATAATTATCAAAAATGCAATTCCTTTTATCAACTGCCAAGCCCTTGACCCCTTTACAATTTTGAAAAAACAATATAACAAAAATATTACAATAACAATATCTAATATTGTTGTAAATAAACCAAAAGGATTTTCAGTTAAATTTTGGAATTTAGTCAAAATATTTTCATTATAAAAGTTTATCCAACTCTCACTTATACTTCTTCCCATAATACACCTTCTTCTTTAGATATTAGCATTTAGGAACATATTAAAATATTTTAATATGTTCCTAAATATATTAAACCTAAATTAATGAATATATTAAAGTTCCTGCTACTGATAATATCATCATAAAAGCCAATATCCCAGCCATTATTTTAACAAATATCTGTCCTTTATCAAATCTTTTATGTTCTTTAATTTTTAATTCTCTATCCATTTTTAAACCTCCATAAAATTTTACACTATAATTATTATATCACTAAACAGACTTTAATTTCAACAATTTATCTACAAATACCAAAAATTGTTGATAATCTTTCTATTTTATTATCACCTATTTTTATAATATCCTGTAATTTTGATATAGAAAGCTCTAAGCTCTTAACATCATTTGCATAAACATATGCCAAACACTCTCCTTGTAACACCTTGTTAGAAACCTTTTTACACAACTTTATTCCCACAGTATAATCAATTACATCTTCCTTTTTTACTCTACCAGCTCCTAAGTTACAAGCTACTTTTCCAATATCTTCTGCATTCATTTCATATATATATCCTTCTTTTATAGCCACTACTGGTTTAATATACTTAGCTTTTGGGAATTTATCAACATCTTGTAAAAATGCTATATCTCCACCTTGATTTTTAACCATTTCCACAAACTTTTTAAAACCATTTCCATTTTTAATATTCTCTAACAATTTAACTTTATTTTCCTCTAAATTTTCCCCCAACCCTGCTAAATTTATCATATGTGAACCTAATTCTAAAACTACATCTTTTAAATCTTGTGGCATACTTCCTTTTAAAAACTCTATTGCCTCAATGACCTCTAAATTATTACCAACAGCATAACCTAATGGCTCATCCATATTAGTCAAAACACATACAGTTTCTCTATCTACAAGCCTTCCTATTTCGATCATTTCATTAGCCAATAATTTTGCATCATCAATATTTTTCATAAAAGCACCTTTACCACAAGTTACATCTAAAACAATTTTGTCTGCACCACTAGCTATTTTCTTACTCATAATACTTGAAGCAATTAATGATATATTTTCAACACAAGAAATACTATCTCTCAAAGCATACAATTTTTTATCTGCTGGTGCTAAATTTATTGTTTGTGAAATCATACTTATTCCTATGTTATCCACATTTTTTACAAAACTGTTAATATCTATATCAGTTTTATATCCAGGTATAGAATTTAATTTATCAACTGTTCCACCTGTAAAGCCCAGTCCTCGACCTGACATTTTTGCAACAGGCACACCAATTGAAGCAACTAAAGGCAACAAACAAATTGATACCTTATCACCAACACCTCCTGTTGAATGCTTGTCAACTATTATTTTATCTAATTTTGATAAATCTAGTATTTCTCCTGAATTAGCCATTGCCAATGTTAAATATGTTGTTTCTTGTTTTGTCAATCCATTTAAAAACATTGCCATTACCAAAGCTGAAACCTGATAATCAGCTACTTCTTCTTTTACATAACCATTTATAAAAAATTCAATCTCTTGTTTTGTTAATTCATTTTTATTTCTCTTTTTTTCTATAATTTCTAAAATATTCATTGTATTACCTTTCTTTTTTTATTATTCCATGATATAATTATGTTACTACCTAAAAGGAGGAAAAAGTATGCGGAATTTCTTTAAACATTGGCTAAGAGATTTACTTCAAAATATTCTTGAAGTATTCATTGAATAAATCTCAAAAGGACTTTTCTTATAGTCCACCCATAATAGATAAAAGACAGACAAAAGGAGGATACTATGAAAATAAGAAACATTTTACTAACATTTTTAATTGTCTTTTTAATTATCTTTTATTTAGGCTTAGAAATATGTAGCCTAGAATATGATGAGTATTATGGGTTTTAAATCCCACAAGCACTGGAGTTCTTTCAGTGCTTTTTACTTATACAAATCACATAAAATTCTTAGTAAAACTCCTCCTATGAATAGGGCATAACCCATACTCCTTAATAGCAGAAATATGCTTAGCTGTACCATATCCCTTATGTTGAGCAAAACCATATTCAGGATAGACATCATCCCATTCTCTCATAATCCTATCCCTTGTAACCTTTGCAACAATAGAAGCAGCAGCTATTGAATAACATTTAGCATCACCCTTTACAATCGCCTCATAAGGTACACCATTAGTATCAACATGTTCTAAAGCATCAATAATTATTAAATCTGGCCTCACATCAAGACCTTTAACAACACTTGTAACTCCTTGTTTTGTAGCATTTAAAATATTTATATCATCAATAATATCTTGTCCAATAATTGCAACAGAATAACTTATAGCTTCCTGTAAAATTTTATCATATAATAACTCTCTTTTCTTTTCAGAAACTTTTTTTGAATCATTTACACCTTCTATCATAGAATTCTGTGGCATTATTACACCAGCAACCACAACTGGTCCTGCTAAAGGACCTCTTCCCGCTTCATCTATTCCACATATATTTTTAAAACCCTTCACACTCAAATCTTTTTCTATCATTTTTAAATTTGTTAATCTTTCTAGCTCTTTTTCTTTCATTTATACATTCTTCCTTTTTCATTTTTACATTCTATATTACAAATATAACATTAATCTATATTTTCAAATCCTGTATTTGAGATAATGAATAATATGTATTATCTTCATTTTCAAATCCTTTAGTATTATATATTTCGATTTCCATATTTATTATATTATATCTTACAATATACCAACCATTTTTATCATCTGAATTCACATTAGAAAGTCCCATATCTACTAAATTCTGTGTTGACAATTTATAATAATAGATATAATTTGTACTATCTTGCTCAATTTCTTTTTGTGTTTTATTAATATTTCCCTGAAATATACTATTATCTAATATCTGTTCCCCTACAAACTCTTTTTTAGCCTCTTCAATCCTAGCTACTTTTTGTTCCTCTGTTGGATTAGTACCCAATTTAAAATTTGCATTTTCTACATATTGCTTTGCCTTAACTTTTATTAATAACATATTAGTTTTCAAATTTTCTAATTTTGACCTTTTTATAACAGTCCCACCTGTACTTAGTGAAATTCCTGCTATTATTAATAATATTATTATAGTAATAACTAAAACCAACATTGTTACACCTTTATTTTCTCTCATATCCTAAAACGCCTCCTTAACCTACTATAATTCCCATAAAAATTAATAACTATCAAGTATATTTATATTAATTCAATTT